>NZ_JBFSUX010000099.1:0-7881 GCF_041467595.1 Vibrio sp. 10N.247.311.13
TGGTAGGGCTCTGCCTTGGTTCTTATGTTCTCGCGTGTGCTGGCGTTCTCGATGGCAAACGAGCCACAAGCCACTGGGCATTTACCGAACAATTTCAGCAGCAATTTCCTAAGGTGAATTTTGACCCAAACCCTCTATTTGTTGAACATGAGACTATCATTACCTCTGCTGGAGTAGCTGCTTCACTCGATTGTTGTCTACATATAGTGCGCCGTTTGTGTGGTAGTGAGCTTGCGAATGATCTCGCACGTAAGATGGTGACTGCGCCATCTCGTACTGGTGGACAGCAGCAATACATACCAGCACCAGTCAACATAAAACCTCTTACAGAGACAAGTATTAGCCTTGTGATTGAGCTGGTGGAGCAGAGCCTTAATCAGTGTCACTCACTAGATGAAGTCGCTGAGCGCTGTGCGATGAGTAAACGTACCTTCACACGCCAGTTTAAATCCACCTATGGTTGTACATTTGGTGAATGGCTGCAAAATCGACGTTTGGTGTTTAGCCAACGTCTATTAGAAACCACGAAACTATCGATACCTCAAATTGCAGAGCAAGCGGGTTTTGGCTCTGACAGTGTATTTAGAAAGCACTTTAAATCTGCTTTTCATGTATCGCCGATTCAGTGGCGCACTACATTCAAGCAATAGTCTTAATTTCATTGAGGGCGATGGGGCTAGATCGTCGCATCTATTACTTTTTGTATCTGAAACCTTGCAAGTTCAATTCTAGGCGTTTTTGGGGCATCACAAGCCAGCCCTAACATCACTAGTTTGAAGCTACAAAATGATTTGCCGAAATCAATAGAATGAGTTTTGACTATCTCGCTATAAGGCCACTTAGCGATGGTCTATCCAACATATGAGCACAAAAAAAAGCGAGCACTAAGCTCGCTTTTAACCATCTGTTTTTAAAGTAAATTACAGTAGTTCTACCGACTATTGAGCAATCACGAATTCTTCGTTGGTTAGATTGCTATTAGTATCGCATCTGTTAGTAAGAGTGTGGTCAAAATTATTTAGACCACAATTTTAAACGACGTTGCAAAGATGAGTCTTACTCAATATCAGCAATTAGAACAACTATCCAAGCAAAGTGTAGGAAGTAAGCGCTATGTGACTCCCAGCAAAAGGATAAATTGCGCAGTCTAACTCAATGTAATCACGGTTTTTCGTTTTGTGGTTTCACTGTGTTTCAACGCATCAAGCATCTGCTCGAATTTAAAAGTGACAGGAATACTAACTTCAACACTCCCATTTTCAATACGCTCAAGCAGCGCTTCACCATTTTGCATTAATGTATGCCAATCATCTTTATCACCAAAATTATGTAACGCTCCAAGGGCTATTTCGTGGTAAGAAATAGTGCGCGTAAATGGAGGGTCAATGGGTTTAGCAATACGATCTTGAATGCAGACAATATGTCCATTCGCTCTTAACAGCGGCACTAAATGGGCGGCATTTTCCCCACTCACCGCATCAAAAATGGCGAAGTATTTCATGTCGATTTGAGATTGCTCCCGATAAACTTGGCGAATACCTAAGCTTTTGGCTCGCTCTTCGCTCAGACTCGCGGAGACAACATCAACGATATAACCCGCATCGAGAAGGAACTGGGATAACAAATTATTCACCGTGCCAAAACCAACGACAAGCACTTCTCTTTGTCGGGTTAATGGAATTTTTTCAAATGCTTGCCACGCAGTAAGCATCGGACAAGGCAGTGCAGCAGCAAGTTCAAACGATAGGCTCTCTGGCAGCGTCATCACCCGCTCAGCATTCAAAACGGTATATTCAGCATAGCTACCATGGCGATTTAGTGAGCCATGATACGCCACTCGACGCCCAATGAGACTGGTGTCAACTTTAGAGCCTACGTGTACGATGACGCCTGCACCATCAACACCAGGAACATGACCATTCGGCCAATTTAGAGGATTGGCTTTAATAAATTTCCAATCGACAGGGTTTATACCAATCGCTTTGTTTTGTAATAAGATTTCATTGTCATCTAAAGCTGGTATTTTAGCGTTACCTAAAATGATACTGTGTGTCTCTGTTTGATATTGCCAAATTCGATAAGGTTCCATCGCATTCTCGTTTGCTTAAAGAAAGGAGAAGGCACCAAGGAGTGGTTAGTCCTTGATGCCTAGTTTTGCTATGCCTGATAAGTAGGATAATCGATGTAGCCTTCGGCTCCGCCACCATACAAGGTGAGTCTTGCGTCAGCATCAAACTCGGCCAGTGGGTTATCATTGGCAAAACGGGCGACTAAATCAGGGTTCGTTACAAAAGGGGTACCAAAGGCAACGAAATCAGCATACTGCTTGTCGAGTAACTGTTGCGCTGATTGCTTGGTCAGCTTTCCAGCAACCATGATTGGGTTTGAGTATATTCGACGAACTTGTTGGCGAAACTCTTCAGGTACCTCTACATAGCGTGATATGTTTTCTGAAAAATGCACATACGCAAGATTCATCGGTTGTAGTTTTTCCAGCAATGCTAACGTTAGCGGAACAATTTCAACATCATCCCCAGCAAAACCCTCTCCGATATGAGGAGACAGACGAACCGCAACTCTTTCCCCACCAATTTCGTCAGTAAGTGCTTGTAAGGTATCAACCAGAAAGCGCATACGATTCTCTTGGCTGCCACCATATTGATCACTTCTTTGGTTGCTTTCTAAGCGTAAAAAGGTATCAAACAAGTAACCATGCGCAGCATGAATTTCCACGCCATCAAAACCAGCTTCAATGGCGTTTTTGCCCGCTTGTACAAAATCCGCAATCGTGCTCTTAATGTCTTGCAGCGTCATCTCCCGTGGCGTTTCAGTTTCAATCATCCCAAAGCCACCTTCAGCTAGTGGGCCAAATACTTGATCTGGGATTTTAATCGCTGATGGGGCTAACGGCTTAGTACCTGAAATATCAGAATGACTGCGTCGCCCCACATGCCAAAGTTGAGTAAATATTTTCCCGCCTTCTTGATGCACAGCTTGGGTGGTTTTTTTCCAGCCTTCGATGTGCTCTGGGGTATAAATGCCCGGAGTCATCGAATAACCTCGTGCAGCCGCTGAGATCGGGGTGCCCTCTGATACAATGAGTCCAGCACTGGCACGCTGACGGTAGTAGGTTGCCATCATCTCGTTTGGTACATCACCAGGTTGAGACGTGCGTGAACGAGTCATCGGCGCCATCGCGATACGGTTTCTAGTCTCAAGTCCGTGACCTTTAAATACCTTAAACATACTTACCCCCTTAAGCTTTATACGTTGGATAATCAATCAGACCTTTCTCACCACCACCAAACAAGGTGTTTGGATCATGCTCTGCCAATGGGTAGCCGTGAAGTAGACGTTCAGGAAGATCGGGATTCGCCACAAAAGGTCGACCAAAGCCGATCATATCAGCCAGTCCGTCATCAATAGCTTGCTTTGCTTTTTCCGCATTATAACGACCTGCGTAGATCAGCACGCCTTGAAAAGCATTGCGCATTGCACGTTTGAATGAGACGGGTGTATCTGGTGCATCATCCCAATCGACTTCAGCAATATGTAGGTACACGATATGATGTTTATTGAGTAACGCTGCGGCAGCGGTATAAGTCTCAATAGGGTTAGCATCAACAGTACCATTTAAGGTTGTTAAAGGTGCCAAGCGCACACCAACGCGGTTAGCGCCAATTGCGTCCACCATTGCAGCAACGACTTCATCAAGAAAACGAAGACGATTTTCCAGGCTACCGCCGTATTCATCACTGCGGTTGTTAGCTTCGGAGTCAATGAATTGGTTGATCAAATAACCATTCGCCGCATGCAGTTCAATGCCATCAAAACCTGCTTCAATCGCATTCAATGCCGCTTGACGATAATCTGCAATGACTTGTTGAATATCTGCTTTTGTCATTGCTCTAGGCTGCACGACATCAACAAAACCTGGTTCATCACTGCCATTATCAACGAATACTTTTACGTTTTCCGCTTTTAACGCTGATGAAGAAATCGGTTGCTCACCACCGATGTTATCTGTGTGAGTGACTCTGCCCACATGCCAGAGCTGAGCGAAAATTGCGCCATTTTCTGCATGCACTGCTTGAGTTACTTTACGCCAGCCTGCGATCTGCTCAGGTGTGTAAATACCTGGGGTCCATGCATAGCCTTTTGCCGTCGCTGAAATTTGCGTACCTTCAGACACAATCAATCCTGCACTGGCACGCTGAGCGTAATAGGTTGCCATCATGTCATTTGCGACATCACCAGGCTGACTGGCTCTTGAACGCGTCATCGGTGGCATGACAATGCGGTTTTTGAGTGTGAGTCCACCCAATGTGAATGGTTTAAATAGTGATAGTGACATAGTTGAGCCCTCTTCATTTGATAAGGGCATACTAGCAAATGAGTCACCAATCATTTATAGCAATAAAGGCAAATAATATTTGTATAAATTGCAACAATCAGCTTGTTTAAGCGGGTTACAGGGTTAGCTTTGGCTTAATAAAATCAATAAAAGCGGAGATCCGCTTGGCCACAGAAGAAGTCTTATAATACACAGCGTTGACTTGTTCTCTTCGTGGATGACTGATTTTTTCGCTCTCCAACAGCGAGATTAAACGTCCTTCGGCAATATCTTTATTCACCATAAACCCTGATAGACATGCAATGCCATTTCCTGCCAACACAATTTGTCGAATGGTTTCGCCATTACTTGATGACATCAAAGCGTCTAGTTGGGTAAAACCTTTTAAAGGCCAGTCATTCAAAATTTTGGGGGCGACAAATCCAATGAGATTATGCTGAGCAAGATCGCTGCTTTTAGTGGGGAGCCCGCGTTTTGAGATATATTCTGGTGAAGCCACAATATACAAGGGGCTTCGACCCAGCGACCGAGCATGTAGCGTTGAATCGCTCAACGTACCAATACGGATTGCTAAATCGGTTTTCTTTTCTAGTAAATCCACAATGCCTTCATTGGAAGTTATTTCTAGCTCAATATCGGGATAGGCTTGATTAAATGACTGCACCAATGGCACCAGTTGATGAAACACAAACGGACTAGCCGCGTCGACACGTAAACGGCCTTTGGGCAATTCCCCACGGGAAATAATATCTTCTTCCGCCTGCTGTAATTGCATTAACCCCACCCGCACAGAGTCAATGAACTGGCGTCCTTCATCGGTTAATTCAATACGTCTAGTGGTTCGGTTTAAAATAGTGACCCCAAGTTGACTCTCCACTTTACTGACCGCTCTGGATACTCGCGCGACTTGGATATCTAGGCTCTCTGCTGCCGCTGAAAAACCTCCTGTATCGACTACAGCTAGTAAAATGGCTAAATCATCAGATTTTGTTCGCATGCTATTTCCCTCAACTTTATCCAATCGCCCATCAGCTTTATTGCATTTATAACAAATATCATTTGTAAAAACCTCTGTTTTTCACAAAACATCTTTAATGCAAAATGCCCCCCATCAATTAACAACGCGACGGCATAGCGACCAATACATCGGCTATTGCTGGTCATTTTCAAACAACAGAGAGTAAATATTATGCCTTTAGCACTTCTTGCATTGACGCTCAGCGCCTTTGCTATAGGAACAACGGAGTTTGTGATCGTGGGGCTACTCCCGACCATGGCTTCCGACCTAAATATATCACTGCCTTCAGCAGGCTTGCTGGTTAGCCTTTATGCACTTGGTGTTGCCATTGGCGCCCCGGTTTTAACGGCTTTAACAGGAAAGTGGAATCGTAAACACGTATTGATTACCGTCATGTCACTGTTTGTTGTCGGTAACTTAGTTGCATGGCAAGCACCTGGATATAACACCCTGATTATCGCTCGTATTTTGACAGGTTTAGCCCATGGTGTATTTTTCTCCATTGGTTCAACCATTGCTACCGGTCTGGTACCAAAAGAAAAAGCCGCCAGCGCCATTGCGATTATGTTCACTGGTTTAACCGTGGCGTTAGTCACAGGCGTGCCGCTTGGGACATACATAGGTCAAACCTTTGGCTGGCAATCAACCTTCCTAGTTGTTGCGCTATTAGGTTTAATCGCATTAATTGGTAGTGCTTTCTTAGTACCAAATAACTTAAAACAACCTGCTGCAGCTAAGCTTTCATCGCAGCTTAAGGTATTAACTCAACCTAGATTATTACTGGTTTATGCGATTACTGCACTGGGTTATGGCGGCACTTTTACAGCATTCACTTTCCTTGCTCCTATTTTGCAGCAAGAAACTGGCTTTAGTGCGAATGCAATTAGTTTAATTATGTTGGTTTATGGAGTCTCAGTTGCGATTGGTAATATTTGGGGCGGAAAAATGGCCGATAAAATGGGCCCAATAAAAGCCCTTAGCATTATTTTTACTGGTCTTGCAGCTGTGCTTATCGTGTTCAATTTTACCGCCGTTAACCCTATTGCCGCGGTAGCCACGATTTTAGTTTGGGGGGCATTTGCATTCGGTAATGTTCCAGGTTTACAAGTATATGTAGTGAAACTTGCTGAAAAATATACACCAGATGCAGTGGATGTTGCTTCCGGTTTAAACATTGCCGCCTTTAACGTTGGTATTGCACTTGGTTCATGGGGCGGAGGGATGGTTGTCGCTGAAGCAGGCTTAATGCATACACCTTGGGTAGGTGCAGTAGTTGTACTGATAGCGCTTGCTTTGACCCGCTTTAGTGGCCGTCTTGATAAGCGTGCAGAAAGTTAATGGTAAAAATGTATTAATGAAATAAACACGACTCTTACCCTTAGAGCTGGTCAATGCAGCAGCATTGGCCAGCTTTTCGCAACTTATATTGATTGGTATTAGACAAGATTGAAACTGATAAGAGGCACTCAATGAAAACCGTTTTTATTACTGGAGCTAATCGTGGCTTAGGATTAGAGCTTGCAAAGCAATATGCACAGCGTCATTACAAGGTCATCGCTTGCTGTCGCGATATTGATTCAGCGCATGAGTTAACCCTGTTAGCACAACAGTATTCAACCATTCGCCCTTATGCTCTAGATGTTAGTCATGAAACAGATATTCTCGCTTTAACTGAGGTGTTTAAAGAGCAACCTATTGATGTACTTATTCATAATGCTGGGGTGAGTGGTGAAGGATGTGACAACTTAGGCAATATGGATCAGCAAAGATGGCTAGAGGTGTTAAAGGTCAATACCATCGCACCCATGTTAATCACGCAGGCCTTGCTCAATAATATTCTAGCCGGCCAAGATAAAACCATAATCGGGATGACCTCAATACTGGCCAGTATTGATGATAACCGCTCAGGGGGACGATACAGCTATCGAGCATCAAAAGCGGCCCTCAACCAAATAATTAAATCTCTAGCCTGTGAATTATCCGAAGCGGGAGTGAAGACCATGGCAATTCATCCAGGTTGGGTAAAAACCGATATGGGTGGAAAGGAAGGCAAGGTAACAGTAAAAGGGAGTGTTACAGGCATGCTTAATGTTATCGACAATTTAAAACTTAAGCATTCAGGTTCATTTTTTGTCTACGATGGCACTCAATTGCCATGGTAAGCCTAGTAGTTACGTCTCATACAAACTCTAAGGGTAGGATATGCTTTTAACCTTTATAGTTTTAATCCTTTCTATTGTCGCTTTGCTCGGGTGGTATTTACACAAAGTCTCCCGTGACATTTCCCAAATTGACTGGGATTGGGATGACGATGAGATCCTATAAATTGATATTGCCTGCATCTATGGCTGGTCACATTACATATCCTAAGGAACGACTGCGATCTTACTCTGGAATGAGTAAATACTTTAACGTGATGTATGGAATCCACTCCCTCCTTAGCAATCTAGACTTAGTGTGAGAAAAAACCGAGGGTTCCAATATGTTGACTAAAAATGTTATCGCTATC
>NZ_JBFSUX010000100.1:0-7560 GCF_041467595.1 Vibrio sp. 10N.247.311.13
TCGGGCTAGAGTCTTCTTTGGGTTATAAATCCATCAAAGTATGCTCCCGCCCTGCCTATAACCTGAGGGTAAGCCATCTTCGGATCTTCATGTATTATTTTCATCTGTTTTTCTGAGAGTTATGGGCATTGTCATCAAGATAATGCCCAAACTGTTATGAAAATAACTATCATCCAATAAGTGTTGAGAGTAGCTGGGCATTTTCAAATTATTCAATCACAGCTTGCCCTTAGCTTTTGTTCGTATTTAATTAAAAATAAGCTAAATCACAATAACGAATAAGAAAATAAAGCTATGTTTGGAAATATTATACGTACGTTTCGTGTTAATAATGGTTTGTCTCAAACTAATTTTGTTGATGCGATTCAAAGAAGTAACTCTAACTTTAACAACCTGGACGTTGTGACACTAAGCCGTTGGGAAAGAGGAGTAACAACTCCCCACTTAAAACGTCAAAACGAGTTACTGGACCTTATTGGAGTCAACATATTTGATGTTTGGGAGGCAAACGACTCACAAACAGTTCTCACAGGGTTAACGAATAAATTTAATAATAACGGTTATATTGATATGAACATGCACGTCCAAACAGAAGTTACGGTGATTAACTCAAATAATTCATTCCTTCTTGGGAAGATTACCAAGTTAATTGATGTCATCTTTGAATATGAGGATAACGTTATGCTCAGTAATTTAGAAGATTTAGGTATGAGTAGAAAGGTAATTATTGAAAAAATAATAAATCAATATTCTGGAGAGTTAACGCTCGTCACGGTTAATGGGCAATTAATCGGACACTTATTAAGTGCTAACTATAATCTTGCAGCAGATTTTTTGGAGCAAGTCTTAGTATCTAAAGAAGATAGAGCACATTTAGTTGTTACTTTTAACTGCACTCATTATTCGTCATTTACAGACACAATGGGCAGAGAGGCGTACAAGTATCTACAAAGCTTAAATCCAGATAAAGAGCTTTATATACTACTGAAAAGCAAAAGGATTTTTGATCTGTTTTTTTCATTGGGCTGCGAGTATCGAAGTGTAAGAAGTAACGATAGATCAATGAAGGTCATGAACTTGGATTCAAAGAAAATGAAATCACAACGCACTTGGATGGATATTATTGCAAACTATAAAGGTGAAGAGAATGAATAACACAGTATTGATTGTTGACGATGTTGAACTATCGAGAGAGGTCATTAAAAATGCGGTCTCTTTATCTAATAAAAAAACATCTGTACAGTTTGCAGAAAATGCGTTCGATGCAATGAGCAAAATGCAAAACGCATCATTTGATTTGGTGATTATGGACATCATGATGCCCAATGGCGATGGATTTGAACTCTTGAGTATGATGTCGCAACAAAATGTTGAGTCTAAAATAATCATTATTTCAGGTTTGGATAAATCCATTGTTAGCTCGGTGAGTATGCTTGGAAAGCTCTATGAGTTAAATGTTGTCGCTTCACTAGAAAAGCCTATTTGGGCTAACCAAATAAGTGAGTTGGTTGATAAAGCACTTGAAGTTGAAACCATAACCAAAAGCGAGCTTGGCTTTGGTAACCGTGCAACAATCATCGATGACGATTTTCCCATCAATCTGGTTTATCAGCCGCAAGTTGTTTCGGATATAAATGTTATTTCGGGGTTTGAAGTGTTGTCACGATGGTCTGATGAAAACGGGACCTTACTTCCACCGAGCTATTTTTTGCCAGTAATTGAAGAGCTAGGAAAGCAAAAGGTTTTTACCAATATCGTGATAAATAAATTCATTCAGGATTATCATCTCCACTTCAGTGAACTTGATAAATCGTTGAGGTTCTCAATTAATATCGATCCTAATTTACTGACTGATGAATCTGTTGTCGATAATCTACTCGAGATCTATAAGCAAGGTATTGAGCATACTATCGTTGTAGAGCTGACTGAAAAGGGGCTTTCAGGCAATATTGAAAAAGAATTGTTGGCAAATATTTTACGGCTAAGGTTGAATGGTTTTGAGATCTCTATAGATGACTTTGGGATGGAAGCATCGAATATTGAACGTATTGTCAAACTGCCTATTAGTGAGATAAAAATAGATAAAACCATTACATGGGGACTTTGCCATAACATTGATTACATGCAAAAAATCAATGAAGTTAAGAAGCTCGTTTCGGTAAAAAACGCACGTATTATCTATGAGGGTGTTGAAAATAAAGACACCTGTGCATTTCTGGAAGCTCTAGGCGGCTTTAACCAACAAGGTTTTCTTCATGGGGTTCCATCACTACCTGAAATTGTAGTTGAGATGCTCGCAGAGCAAAAGGAGCTAGATTACGTCGCTTCTGAATATACTTCTAATCATTAACAACGTATTAGGGTAACGAGCCAAAGCCAACTCAATGGGCTTTGGCTCTTTTTATTACTTACCACACACCGAACAATTAGGCATCTTTATTAAATTCATTTCACGCCAGCTGTGAGACATGGCATCGAGAATCAAAAGTTTGCCTTGCTTTGGTTGTCCAAACTTGGCAATAACCTTGATAGCTTCCAAAGCCTGAGCCGCGCCTACCATGCCAACAACAGGTGCCATCACACCGGCTTCAACACAGCTTAGAGCAGCGTTGCCAAATAGAGCGCTTAAACACTGGTAACAGGGTGCGTCAGCATCTTGATAAGTGAAGACACTAATCTGACCTTCCATGCGAATCGCAGCGCCCGATACAAGTGGCGTTTTTGAGGCGTAACACAAACGGTTAAGTTGATTGCGCGTTTCAACGTTGTCGCTGGCATCAAGTACTAACGAATGCGCTTCAATGAGCTTTGCTAGTGCCTCGTCATCAAGTCTGTGGTCGACCGTTTCAACTCTAAGGTGTGGGTTTAACACCTGTAATGATTCAGCGGCTGAAACGACTTTCTTCTTACCAATATCAGTATCGGTGTGAAGTACTTGTCGCTGCAAATTTGAAAGCTCGACAACATCGTCGTCGATCAGCATTAGCTTACCAATGCCCGCAGTCGCAAGGTATTGAGCAGAGGCACAGCCTAAACCACCCGCACCTAACACTAAGATTGAACTCTGTTTCAGCGCTTCTTGACCTTCAAAATCAAACTGTTTGAGAATGATCTGGCGATTGTAACGAAGCATCTCTGCGTCAGACAGTATTTCCATCAGCAAGCCTCGTTAGTAAAGCGTGGAGTTAAACAGTTGAATCTGAACCGTTTCACCGACTTCAACACGGCCACGTTCGCGCTCTAGTACCACAAAGCAGTTTGCTAAGCTCATTGAGCGGAAAGCGCCAGAGCTTTGGTTACCTGTTGTTTCTACTACAAACTGACCGTTTTCAATCGAGTAAATACCACGTTGATAATCAGTACGGCCTGGGCCTTTTTTGAATGCAGATTTAGTGATAGCAGGAATCGATTCTGGTGCTGTCCACGCAGTGTGACCGGCAAGTTTAGCCAGCATAGGTTGAACTAACACGTACATGGTCATCATTGCAGACACTGGGTTACCCGGTAGGCCACAGAACCAAGCGTTGTCTAGCTCACCAAATGCGAATGGTTTACCTGGTTTGATTGCTAGTTTCCAAAAGCCGATTTCGCCAAGCTCTTCAAGAATGTCTTTGGTGTAATCAGCTTCGCCGACACTTACGCCACCAGAGGTGACAACTACGTCTGCTAGTTCTTGTGCTTTTACAAAGGTTTCTTTAAGCGTTGCAGGGCAATCAGGAATAATACCTAGGTCAATTGCTTCGCAACCAAACGCTTCAATCAGTGGTTTGATACCGTAGCGGTTGCTGTCGTAGATCTGACCATCTTCAAGAGGCTGACCTAATGGCTTGAGCTCATCGCCAGTAGAGAAGAAAGCGACTTTAGGTTTGTGTGCCACAGTTACATGACTCACACCGAGCGAAGCAATCATTGGAATGTCACGAGGTGTTAAACGTTCGCCACGGCTAAGAACGATATCGCCTTGTTTGATGTCGTCACCAGTAGGGCGAATGTTATTGTTTAGCTTGATGTCGTCTTGTTGAATCTCAATGCCAGCGTCAGTTTCAGCCGTGTTTTCTTGCATGATTACGGCGTCACAACCTTCCGGGATCTTTGCGCCAGTCATAATGCGAATACAGGTGTTTGCAGGCCATTCACCTTCAAATGGTTGACCTGCAAAGGACTTGCCCGCTAAAGGCAGCACTTTACCGTTCTCTAGGTCTGCTAAGCGCAGTGCATAGCCGTCCATTGCTGAGTTATCAAAAGGAGGTACGAAAATAGGGGATAGAATATCTTCAGCAAGTACGTAACCCAATGCTTCTGCCAATGGCAGTGATAAGGTCGTTCGAATAGGTTGAATTGGCGATAGCAGCTTATCTAGTGCTTCTTCAATTGGCATCAAGCCCGGAGCGTCGCAACAGCCCATAATTGAAATCCTTTGATCGTTATTGTTTTGATTTTGTGGTTGGCAATGGTGGTTAAATAATGATCAGAACACCTGGTTCGCCAACGAAATTCTAGCCACTCTAGCACAGTTTAAGCCCCGTAAATAATGACCTCCCTTAAAATATGGGTGTATTTATTCAAAATTCCGAGTATCCTTGTTTGCCATCCAGAAGGGGTAATAAAAGAGGAAGTTCAATGTCAGGTCTTAGCGAATCAGCGAAGTTGGTTAAAGATGCGCTAGCAAGCCGTGGTTTAGAGACACCAATGAGTCCAAACCAGGTTAGCCGAGAAGAGAAAAAGGAACGAATCGAACACCATATGCGTGAGATTCTCACTCTCCTTGAACTTGATCTTACGGACGATAGTCTGGAAGAAACACCGCAACGTATTGCTAAAATGTACGTGGATGAAATTTTCTCTGGTTTGGATTACGCCAATTTCCCTAAAATTACGGTAATCGAAAACAAGATGGGCGTTCGTGAGATGGTACGAGTAAAAGACATTACCGTGACCAGTACTTGTGAGCACCACTTAGTGACGATTGATGGTAAGACTGCGGTCGCTTATATCCCTCGTGGGAAAATCATCGGCCTTTCAAAGATTAACCGTATTGTTCGATTCTTTGCTCAGCGCCCACAAGTTCAAGAGCGTATGACGCAGCAGATCCTTGTTGCACTGCAAACGCTACTCGAAACTGATGACGTTGCTGTAACCATGGATGCGGTTCACTACTGCGTGAAATCACGCGGTGTAATGGACGCGACTAGCGAAACGACAACAACAGCTCTGGGCGGTATCTTCAGATCAAACCCAGCAACGCGCCACGAATTCTTACACGGCCTGCGTTAATACTTTTCGTTATTGGATGCACGTGATTTAGCCTTTGTAAATTGAAGTTCGTTGAAAATATTCTAAGCCTCGCTTTATGCGGGGCTTTTTTACGCCTGCAATGAAGTCAACTGTAATGGCTGAGAATGCTGTTATTCCCTAAAGTGAAGAATGAGCGACTTATTCACTTTCGCCATTCCCTAAAGTGAGGAATGAACGTAATAGGGAATCTGTTGCGGCCAAGCAGAAAAAGCACGCTCTATATCTTAACGTTTGTTGAAAGCATATAGAGCGTAACTAGAATCAGTCGCTGGTGGGAGTGCTTAAGAAAGGTTAAACAAACGCTTTAAGTGGTGAACAATACCTGATGGCTTGTTCTCGGCTTGATAGATGTTCAAACCATCGTAAAAACTGGCCATGAACTCTACGCGAATCTCATCATCACTGCTTCTCGATATACGAGACAATAGCGTAGCGGCTACAGCTGCGTGATCATTGGCTAGGCTGTAATCCATTCCTAGTCGTCCTTGAATGAACAACCACAAATGCGTGACTAGTTTTAACTGTTGAGCGTTAGAGTTTTGAAACTTGTCACTGTGCTCAGTGCCCACAGTATTATCGAATACATTTTGCATCGTCTCATTCGCTTCTTTATAGCTTTCAAAGCGATAGCTTGCATCGATATGTACCTTGGTTAACAGGCCAAGCAACGTCTGACGTGCAGAGTTGTCAGGCTTGTTCTCGCAAGCGTGTTTGAACAGAGCGTGGTTTTCATCAATAAATGACGACAGCTCTTTCTCGTAGCCTGTCGAGAGCGCTTTGACTGAACCTAAACCTGCTTCTTTTAAACACTGGTGAAGCTTGGTTCTAGCTTGTTGTTTAGCTTTGATTTCTTGCTGCGCGTCGGCTTGTTGCTTGGCTTCTTCTAGCTGGCTAGCTGCTGTTTGCGAATTATTCGGGGTTGGACGCTCAGTCATTACTCTGTAGCTCTTCCCACGTTACTTCTGCCGATTGAGTATCGCTGTTAATGAAAGCAGAGTTACCCGTCAGCATGACTGAAAGATCCATCGTACGTTGTGTCATGGCTGCTAGCTGCTCAATACCATCGTTGTCTAGACGAACGATCTGAGCTTTTAGGTAGCCGAATTTACCTTTGTTCTGCTCCCACCAAACGTTTGATTTAGTGTTGAAGCTGAATACGCGTACTGATTTAGATAGGCGAGTTGCCTTCTTAACACGCTCTGGATCGGGTTCGCCCACATCGACCCATTCTAGGATTTGATCGTCTAACGACTTCTGCCATAAATCGGGTTCTTCAATGCTAGACAATCCTTTAGTGAACTCAAGTTCAGGAGATGCATTGATACAGAAAGCCATGATTCGAGCCATCATTCGCTGTTCTGTTTCAGAAGGGTGTTGTGCAACCGTTAGATTGAAAGAGTCGTAATAGTCGCGATTCATATCGGTTAAAGAGATACGAAACTTGTAGATTGTGGGTTTTAGAGCCATGTGATGTAAGGGTTCCAATCGAATGAGGTGTACTATAGGTGTACCAATGAGTTTTTTGAAATCACAGCCTATAGATAAGTTGAGCCTAGTATAAACGAAGTAGAGCAGTTAGCTAGCAAGATAAGGTTTCGGTACACCTCAACTATTTAAGCACTTATGGCGAGTTAACAAAAAAGAGAGATCACATGATAGTAAACTGCACTTCATAGATTAAATCTTTCAAATCATCTTAAACGATTGCTTTCTCGAAGTTGAATGGCGACACAATGCCTACTTTTCTCGTAAATCATTCCTAACACGCAAGCTACAAGCTATTTCCGGCTGTACGAAAAAACAAAAAATGCAATAAGATGCATAATAAAGTGAAATTGTCAGGGTTTTATAAATTGATTTTAATCATAACCCTAAAAATACCAACCGAGATAGAAAATGGAGATTTATCGAATGGGTATTAATAAGAAAGGTCTATTGCCATTGGTGGTTGCAGGTTCCTTAGTTAGCTCTGAGGTATTGGCTACGGATAAAGAGGCAATACCTCAAGTTTGGGAAGGCTTTTACACTGGTGTAGCATTAGGGGTAGCAAACAATAAAGCTTCGTCTACATCTGCATTAGATTATAGTGGGGGTTATTTCTTTGACTCTGGCTCATCTAATGATTCAGGCCAAATAAATCCTTTACTACAAAAAGATTTAGACGGAACAGATTTCACCGGTTCATTAATACTTGGTTTCGACTTTCGAGAGGCTTTGTTTCCTAAATCAGGGAACTAATGCTTAAAGCTACGATCAGATCATCTA
>NZ_JBFSUX010000101.1:0-7242 GCF_041467595.1 Vibrio sp. 10N.247.311.13
ACAGCTCTGAAGGATCCTTCAACCGATCGCTTTGGCTTTAACTGATCGGCATTAAAGCATTGGCTTCTCTTTTTTGTTTTTTTAATCGAGAAAAATCAACGTGCCCTAGTAAAGAAATAGAGTTCTACTAAGCTATAGAGAGCAAGGGAGGCCGGCTATGCAAAAGCATCAATTAGACATGTGGTTACATGGAGAGCACAAAGACTCTTATCAAACACCCAAAGTGTACGTTATTGGCTGTTCTGATATTTCAGAATATCTATTGGCGGTGGAGTACAAACATAAGCTAGAACCGGTAAAGCAAGACGGCGAGCCGCTTCACTTTGGATCCTTGGATCAAGTGAAAGAGGAGTTACTCCGGCTCGGCTTTGAAAAGGCGTATCTTCGCTTACACAACGCCTATGATGAGTTTGGTAATGAGCCAAGCCAAAGCTACTGTGATATTGAACTGGCGCTCAAACCTCATTAAGAGGCGTTGGTAGCGAGATATTGATTCTAATTCCAGACTGTTTTTTAACGCACTGATAGTTTTGGCTATCGAGGCTCGATTAAACGATCTATGCGTAATGTGTTGTCAGTAATTTATGGGTGAATTGAGTTCGCAGATAGAAACCACGTGGTTTAGTTTTGATAGGTTTTCCGCTTGCACCGTAAGCTTCCGTTAACACACGACTGTTAGCAGCCTTCGGACGTAAATGCAGTGCTTCACCGTGTCTTGCTGTTATCTGTTCAACATTGCCTAAAACGATCAACTCCATCAGTTCTTCCCAATCTCGCTTCAAGAGTTCGTCTTCAGCTTGGCTAGGTGTCCATAATAATGGGGATCCTACATGCCTCTCTGCTAGCGGGATCTCTCTTTCTCCCTCGACAGGGATCCACAACACCTTAGACAGCTTGTTTCGAACGTGGCTGGTTTCCCAAGTTATGCCTTGCACACCCATCAAAGGAGCAACACACACAAAGGTGGTTTCGAGTGGCTTGCCAGAGTAGCTAATCGGAATGCTTTTTAGCTCGATACCGAGCTTGGCAAAATCTTGTTCTGGCTTACTGCCTGCAGGTGCACCCAAGTGCCATTCCAATAGCTGCCCAACCCAGCCTTTATCACGCTTAAGGTCGTTTGGCATCACCATCTCAGCTTCGTCAGCGAGCTCTTTAAAGGTCATTCCGGCGATGGCATACGCGCGCTCTAACAGCTCTTGTTGTGTTTGTGGTTCTGGTTTCATAATAAAAGGCATGATCAAAAAAATGATTTTATCAGAAGTTATCACCAAATGACGACTGGTTAAGAAATGATCTCCTTGCGAGAAAAGGGATCAAACTCAGGGTTATCCACAGGACATAAAGGTAATTAATTGAAATATTAATTTAGTGGATAAATAAACAGGGGTTTATGGTGGATAAAATGCTTGCCAAATGGGGTTCAAAATGAATCTTTCACTTAGTAGTGTGGATAAACATCGGAGTGGTTGATCTTTAACCATGTCAGGTTTCTGAAAGATCTTTTACATTTCTAATGTTTTTTAAAACTAGAATGTTATTTTAATTTACTGATTTATATAATAATAAAATTATTTTGACTGATTTGTTGTTTTTGGTGTTGATGAATCTATGGATTAAAAAAAACGATTGCGGGTAATTCTTCACATAGTTATTCACAGAAAAGGTGAATAAATGTGGTCTATGTCTCACTATTGTGTGGGTAACTAGAATTTGAGCAAAACTTATCCATATTCCTAGTTATTATTCATAAATATAGCGCTTATCACGTCACTAAGTTTGCTCCGATTGGGGATATGTGGAAAAATCAGAGTAATTAAAAATTTAGATAGAGGTTGGCCAGTGATAGATGGCGATGGTTACCGATTAAATGTTGGTATTGTAATCTGTAACAACCATGGTCAGGTCTTCTGGGCTAAACGATACGGGCAACATTCATGGCAATTCCCTCAAGGGGGAATAGATGAAGGTGAGACTCCGGAACAGGCAATGTACCGCGAGTTGTATGAAGAGGTTGGCCTTACTAAAAAGGATGTAAAGATCGTCGCGACAAGTCGTCATTGGTTACGCTACAAGCTACCCAAACGACTGGTTCGGTGGGATTCTAAACCTGTCTGTATTGGACAAAAACAGAAGTGGTTTCTTTTGCGCTTAGATTGCGATGAATCGCATATCAATATGCAGCGTGGAAGTACACCTGAGTTTGATGGTTGGCGTTGGGTGAGTTACTGGTACCCAGTTCGACAAGTTGTTTCTTTCAAGCGAGATGTTTACCGTCGAGCGATGAAAGAGTTCGCATCTTTAGCAATGCCGTTTAAAGAGCGAAAAATAAAAGGAAAGCGCAAATTGCGTAGAGGTTAAGCATGCTCAGTCAACTAAGGGAAATAGTTGAACACGTATCAAGAGTTGAAGATGTGTCGACGGCTCTTGATATTTTGGTTAAAGAGACATGCAGTGCGATGCAGACGGAATGTTGCACCGTGTATTTGGCAAATAATGATATGCAGCGCCTTGAGTTGATGGCAACTCAAGGCCTGATCTTCAAAGGCAATAGCATTCACATTGGTTTTGACGAAGGTCTGGTTGGCCTTGTTAAAAGAAGTGCTGAACCTATCAACCTTGCACAAGCGTCTGCTCACCCTGCTTATAAGTTTTTTCCAGAGCTTGGAGAAAACGTCTATCACTCTTTTCTCGGTACTCCGATTATCCACCGCAAGCAAGTGCTCGGTGTATTGGTCATTCAACAGAAGACCCCACGTTTATTTAGTGAGATGGAAGAATCCTTCCTTGTCACGCTCTCTGCACAACTTGCCGTTATTGTGGCGCACGCCCAAACTCAAGGCCATTGGCTGTTAGAGCAACAGAAGCTACCGGCTACTAAAGGTATTGCAGCTTCATCGGGCGTGGCGATTGGTGACTTATGGTGGGACAACACTCAGCCTGAACTCACCGATGTTTATCCTGCTTCGACGCTCAATATAGAGAGAGAGCATGAGTTGTTGGCGGTAGCGGTTGAAAACGCCCTCAATGACTTTAAGCGCATGCGAAAGCGCTTAGATAGCGAAATCAATAAAGATGCGTTGGCGATCTTTGACCTGTTTACTCACTTACTCAACGATCCTATGCTGCGTAAGGATCTAAAAAGCCAAATCCAGAAAGGCGATAAAGCCGATTGGGCACTAAGACAGGTTGTAGAGAGTTATTCTAATCGCTTTGCTCGTATGTCGGACGTGTATCTTCGTGAGAGAGCACAAGACATCCGAGAGCTCGGACAAAGGCTGCTCTATTTCCTCCACAACTCTGAACATGAACTTCGCACGTTAGATAAGCCGATTATCCTAGTGGTTCGTGAGTTAACCGCTTCGGTATTAGCGTCTATTCCCAAAGAAAAGCTCTTGGCGGTGATTTCCTTGGAAGGGGCGGCGAACTCGCACGCAGCGATTTTATCTCGAGCGCTTGGCATACCTTCCGTCATGGGGGTAAACCTCAACCTAGCTCAAGCTAATGGCAAGCGAGCGATTGTTGATGGGTATAGCGGTGAGATCTTTATTGAGCCGACTAAAAGCCTGCTCAAAGAGTATCGAGGGCTGATTCTAGAAGAGAGTGAGCTCTCCTCTATGGTCAATCGCGAGCTGTACCTACCGGCAAAAACGCAAGACAACAAGCAAGTCGAGATTCTGCTTAATGCGGGTTTAAGTGCAGACACTAACATCGCTATCAACCAAGGCGTTGATGGCGTAGGGCTGTATCGAACTGAAATTTCTTTCTTGTTGCAGCAAAGATTCCCGTCAGAGGATGAACAATTCAAGCAGTATCGTTCTGTACTGGCAAGCTACCCAGAGAAACAAGTGGTGATGCGTACACTCGATATCGGTGGTGATAAGGCCTTACCGTATTTTCCTATCGAAGAGGACAATCCATTCCTTGGTTGGCGTGGTATTCGGTTTACGCTCGATCATCCTGACATCTTTATTATTCAGTTACGTGCCATGCTACGTGCGAGCTGTGAAAGCCATAACTTGAGTATTTTGCTGCCGATGATCTCTGGTGCACAGGAGTTGGATGACGCGCTACAGTTGATTGAACAAGCGTATGATGAAGTGCATGAGCTTGATAACCGAGTGCGTATGCCTCGCGTTGGTATCATGATTGAAGTGCCATCCATGCTGTACATACTGCCGCTGATTGCGCATAAGGTCGACTTTGTTTCAGTCGGTACCAACGACTTAACCCAATATTTATTAGCGGTTGATCGGAACAATTCACGAGTATCCGATGTCTATGAATCAATGCACCCTGCGGTGATCATGGCATTAAAACAAATTCATGATACTTGTAAGCAATATCAATTACCTGTTTGTATTTGTGGCGAGTTAGCCGGTGACCCGATGGGCGCGCTGCTATTGATTGGATTGGGGTATGAGACGTTAAGTATGAATACCTCGAATGTCGCAAGAACCAAATATTTGATTCGTCAATCGAACTTGGCTGAATTACAGGATTTGGCAAATAAGGCACTTTCAAAACCGTATGGTAGTGACATCTATAGTATGATGCTGAACTATTTCGAAGAGCGTGAATTTACAGGCTTCATTCGAGCAGGTAAAAAATAGGATTTAACGTGTCATATGAACTGATAGGCTTGTTAGCGGGCCTTGGTGCTATTGTTGGTGTTTTAGCAGGCTTGCTAGGCATTGGTGGTGGTTTGCTGGTTGTTCCTGCCTTACTGTTTTTGCTTCCTAAAGCGGGTATCCCCCAAGAGTTTGCGATGCAAATGGCATTGGCTACTTCGCTATCAACCATCATCGTTACGTCGGGATCGTCTGCGATTAACCATCTAAAGTTGGGTAACGTAGAGATGTTTGTCGTTAAATGGTTGATGCCAGGTGTGGTGATAGGTGGCTTCCTCGGCTCTTTCGTGGCCGATGTAATTCCAGCTCAATACTTACCAAAAGTCTTTGGTGTGATTGTTTTGGTGTTGGCGTTGCAAATGCTATTGTCGATTCGCTCCAAGAGCCAAAAATCGATGCCGGGTTCAGCTAAAACCGTGTTGTGTGGCGGCGGGATTGGTTTGGTATCAAGCTTAGCGGGCATTGGCGGTGGGTCTTTATCGGTACCTTTCCTTAACCATCACGGTGTGGAAATGCGTAAAGCCGTCGGCTCATCTTCGGTATGCGGTTGTGTTATCGCGATTTCGGGAATGCTAGGTTTCATTTGGCATGGATCTTCTGTCGATGATCTTCCTGCGTATAGCTTGGGTTATGTTTATCTACCGGCTTTGATCGCGATATCTTGTACCTCAGTTTTGACCACTCGAGTGGGTGCGAAACTAGCCACTCAATTACCAACCCCTGTGCTGAAGAAATTCTTTGCGGTATTTTTAATGTTTATAGCAGCCACAATGCTGCTGTAGTGTCTTTTCTGTTAGTCATTGAGCTAACCGTTAATCAATTTAGATAGAGAGCCAAGTATGTCTCAGGGTTTTATCGAATTCCCAAATATCGATCCTGTTCTTATTGAACTAGGACCAATCTCAGTTCGTTGGTACGGCCTAATGTACCTTGTCGGTTTTATGTTTGCTCTTTGGTTAGCAAATCGCCGAGCTGATCAACCGGGTAGTGGTTGGACTCGAGAGCAAGTATCAGACTTACTGTTTGCTGGCTTTCTAGGTGTGGTGTTGGGTGGTCGTATTGGCTACGTACTTTTCTACAACTTTGACCTTTTCCTAGCAGACCCACTGTACCTATTTAAGGTATGGACTGGCGGTATGTCTTTCCACGGTGGCTTGCTGGGTGTTATCACCGCAATGTTCTGGTATGCGAAAAAGAATGGTCGCACCTTCTTTGGCGTGGCAGACATGATTGCACCACTCGTCCCATTTGGTTTAGGTATGGGCCGTCTAGGTAACTTCATGAACAGCGAGCTTTGGGGCCGTGTGACTGATGTGCCATGGGCGATTGTGTTCCCTAACGGTGGTCCACTTCCTCGTCACCCATCTCAACTTTACGAGATGGCGCTTGAAGGTATCGTGCTGTTCTTCATCTTGAACTGGTTTATCAAAAAGCCGCGTCCTCTTGGTTCTGTATCAGGGTTATTCCTAGCTGGATATGGTACATTCCGCTTCTTAGTAGAATACGTACGTGAACCTGATGCTCACCTAGGTTTGTTCGGTGGATTTATCTCTATGGGACAAATTTTGTCACTGCCAATGGTTATCATCGGTGTGCTGATGATGGTGTGGGCATACAAGCGTGGTCACTACAAAGACGAATTACCACAACAAACGAAGTAAGGAATTGGTGTGAAACAGTATTTAGATCTCTGTCAGCGTATCGTTGATGACGGTACTTGGATTGAAAATGAACGCACGGGCAAGCGTTGCCTAACCGTGATCAATGCTGACCTTGAATATGATGTTGGTAATAACCAATTCCCACTGGTAACAACGCGTAAGAGTTTTTGGAAAGCCGCAGTTGCTGAGCTGCTTGGCTATATCCGTGGTTACGACAATGCTGAAGATTTTCGTAAGCTAGGGACTAAAACTTGGGATGCGAATTCTAACCTGAATGAAGCATGGCTGAATAACCCTTACCGCAAGGGTGAAGATGACATGGGCCGTGTTTATGGTGTTCAAGGCCGAGCATGGGCAAAGCCTGATGGTGGTCATATCGACCAGCTGAAGAAGATTGTTGATGACCTGACGAACGGTATCGATGACCGTGGTGAGATCTTAAACTTCTACAACCCAGGTGAGTTCCACATGGGATGTTTGCGTCCGTGTATGTACAGCCATCACTTCTCACTACTTGGTGACACGCTGTACTTAAACAGTACTCAGCGCTCTTGTGATGTACCACTAGGCCTGAACTTCAATATGGTTCAAGTGTACGTGTTCCTAGCTATCATGGCGCAAATCACGGGTAAAAAAGCGGGTGTGGCTTACCACAAGCTAGTTAACGCTCATATCTATGAAGATCAACTGGCGCCAATGCGTGATATTCAGCTAAAGCGTGAGCCTCTAGCTGGCCCTACATTCCACATCAACCCAGAGATTAAGTCTCTAGAGGATTTAGAAACTTGGGTAACAATGGATGACTTCTGGGTTGAAGGTTACGAGTGCCACGAAGCGATTAAGTACCCATTCTCGGTTTAATCTCACTCGCTTTGTTTGATTGAAAGGCTGCCTCTGTGCCTGTCTCTTGATCACAAGTCTGGTTAATCAAGAGACTTAGCGAGTTCATACCC
>NZ_JBFSUX010000102.1:0-6913 GCF_041467595.1 Vibrio sp. 10N.247.311.13
GTAGAGGACTTTCACCTCCTAGATCAACGCCATGCTCGGCGCACAAACAAAAAGGGTTGGCATTATGCCAACCCTTTTTTCGTACCAATTTTCGTATCAATGATGATTCGATATACCACCAGAACACTATGTCATTATCGATGAGTCACTGGACGCTTAGCTAAGTCAGGAAGATTGCCAGACAAACCCAGTGCGCGCTTCATGATCTCATCTTTCGCACCCGGTAATTGGCCCGCAAGCTTCATACCAATGCCACGAATCAGCTTCTTAGCTGGGTTATCGCCTTCAAACAGATCTTTAAAGCCCTGCATTGAAGCAATCATTTTCGCCGCCTCTGCTTTTCTCCAGCGCTCGTAGCCGCGAAGATTACGCTTGGTGCCAATGTCTTCACCCGCAGACCATAGCTTTAACAGCTCTTGCGCTAGGCTTGCTGCGTCTAATAGGCCAAGGTTCACGCCCTGCCCTGCTAATGGGTGAATGGTATGAGCAGCATCACCAACCAAAGCCACACGCTCTACCGCAAAGTCACGCGCATAACGCATGCGCAGTGGGAAGGCAAAACGGTCACCAACCACTTCGCACAATCCAAGCTTCGAGTCGAACTCTGCCGTTAGCTGCTTATTAAAATCAACATCCGACATGGATACCAGCTTCTCGGCACGATTTGGTTCCGTAGACCAAACAATCGAGCTCATGTTGCTTGGTTGCATTGGTAGGAATGCCAATGGGCCTTGAGGCGTGAAGATTTGACGAGCAACGCTGTGGTGCGGCTCTGTGGTTTTGATGTTCGCGACAATCGCACTGTGTCCGTAATCCCAATGTGTTAATGGGATATCTTGCTGCTTACGAACCCAAGAGTTTGCGCCGTCTGCTCCAACAACTAACTTAGCTGTCAGTGCTTGACCATTGTCCAATGTTAACCAAGCTTCACTTTCACCAATCGCCATCGTTTTACACGTTGCGGGCATATACAGGCTGACGTTGTCTTGTTTCTTAACCTGATCAAGCAGCGCTAATTGAATCACACGGTTTTCAACGATATGACCAAGATTAGGCTGAGCCAAGCGTGTCGAGTCAAACTCAATACGAGCGAAACTGTCTTGTTCCCACACTTCCATCGCTTGATACGGTGCAGCGCGTCTTTGTTCGATACCTTGCCATGCACCTAGGTTACGAAGAATCACTTCACTAGAACGACTCAACGCGGATACACGCACATCAGGCAGCTCACTCAGCCCTTCACTAGGCGCTCTGCCTTCAATGACAGCGATTCTTAGGTCACTGTCTTTTAGGGCAGCAGCAAGCGCTAGGCCAACCATGCCACCACCAACAATCGCGATATCAACACTTTGCATCATTATTTATTACCTTATCTTTCTACTAGGCCAAGCGTATGACGCAAAAGTGGACCTTTAAGTGGTGGAAGGTTATCTATTACGGCTAACCCAAGATTACGCCCAATGCGAGCGGTCATATAATCGTTTGAGAACAGGTGAACTAGGCTTGAAGTCAACGTGATCGTTGCGTCTCGGTCTTGTTCTCTACGCTTTCTAAAGTTAACAAGACCACGGTAACGACCTACATCATCTAACTGGGTACACAACTCTTCTGCCAAGGAAGCCACATCTCGGATGCCTAGGTTAAAGCCTTGCCCCGCAATTGGGTGAAGCGTTTGAGCAGCATTACCAACAATGGCAAATCGATGAGAGATATTTTGCTGTCGGTGACGAAGAATCAGAGGGTAACTCGCGCGCTTGCCGACCTTCTCTAATCGGCCAAGTCGCCAGCCAAAGTCATTCTGCAATTGCTCAAGAAATTCATTGTCGTTTAGCGTCATCACTTTTTGTGCTTGCTCTGGTGTTAAACACCAAACCAACGATAAACGGTTGTCACTCATCGGTAATAGAGCAACTGGCCCATGATGGGTAAAACGCTCAAATGCGCGACCTTGGTGAGGTTCACTCGCCACAATATTGGCAATCACAGCGACTTGCTCAAAGTCGTGCTCACTCAATGAGATATTGAGCTGTTGGCAACAG
Organism: Vibrio sp. 10N.247.311.13; assembly: GCF_041467595.1. Lineage (NCBI taxonomy): Bacteria > Pseudomonadati > Pseudomonadota > Gammaproteobacteria > Vibrionales > Vibrionaceae > Vibrio > Vibrio sp. 10N.247.311.13. The sequence continues at coordinate 2,040 of NZ_JBFSUX010000102.1, forward strand.
GTTGAGATTGCACCGTCAGCAGCAACCAGTAACTTAGTGGTTACTGTTTGCCCACTTGTCAGTTCAATCGTCGTCAACGCTTCTTCACGTTCAACTTTACTAACAGACTCAGGACAAAGCATGGTAATTGCCGCTTCTGATTCAAGTTTCTGCTGATAGATTCGACCCACATCTGCTAACTCGACCACGTAGCCAAGCGCATCTACAGCAAGCTCTTCACTGTAGATGTCTGTCATTCCGGCATGCCCGCGATCCGAAACATGGATATCTTTAATCGGGGTCGCGACCGGAGCGATAGATTGCCATAAGCGCAAAGAATCCAGGATCTGCACCGTGCCATAGGACAAAGCAATCGAACGAGAATCAAACCCAGGGTGAGCTTGATGATAAACCTGATAAGGCTCCACTACCGCAATCGACAGTGAACCTTGGCTTAGGTGATTCAAAGCAAGGGCTAAGGTTGCCCCTGCCATTGCGCCACCAGCAATTACAACATCATACTGAGCCATCATAACCTCAAACCGGCCAACGAATTAATGAATGGTAGGCGCCGCATCTTCAGATGGGCGAGCACCAAATTCAGCATGAATCGTTAGTGCACACGCTTTTACGTGCTCAATAACGTGCTCTAGAAGCTGCGCTTGCTCTTCCAGATCATCTTCTTCGTCAATGCCTAGCTTAGCCATCTCTTCTAGATCAGCTAATGCTTCTTTTGTACTGTCAGACGCTTTGTTCAATTGAGCGCCAACCAAGCCTAGACCAGTAATGAAATGGTTAATCCAATCAGACACACCATCAGCCAAGTCAAATAGGCTTGCGCTTGCGTCTTCGTCAGGCAGCAACATAGACAATTCCATACCCGAACCTGTGATTTCACTGGTCGTTACTTTCAGTGTCGCTTCCGCTAGCGTTAATGCGCGATCTGGCCAACCCATGCCTTCATTGGTGTAATCGAAGATCAGTGGTTGCCAGCTTTTATCTGCAAGGCTTAAGCCTCCGCTTAACATACCCGTTAATAAACCGTGCATCTCAGCAGGGGTTACGGCTAGACTTGCCGATTGAAGTTCAGTCGCAACCGTTAGGTAGTCAGGTAAAGTAGTTTCGCTCATCAGATAGCTCGCTCAGTTATTCTTTATATCGATAGTATAATCGTACCACTTCACCCCAATTCTGATAAGCATCGATCCCCAGCAATTGAAGGATGACTGACTACCAATTGTTCAATTTGCTGAATTACTGTGTGCTCAAGCTCTCATTTACAAACAGTCACTCTGAAAAGCTTGAATCTTAATAGCGGTTTACCTATAGTTTCTCCCTCAGAGGAGATTGCTTCCTCATCGGTACTTGCACTTTTTCTTTCTCAAAAAATGGCGAAGGGCAACAGCCTTAAAATAGCGCGTTAAAGAGTTCATCCATCATGAGTAATCAAGCGGTAGACGTTGAAATATTAGGAAAACTGACTCGAGTGAATTGTCCACCAGGGCAAGAAGAGTCATTGATTGCAGCGGCGGCCGATCTTGATAATCGATTGAAAGAGATGGCTGAACGTACTAAGGTAACCAATGAAGTGAAGCTGCTGACTATCGCAGCTCTGAATATTTGCTACGAATTACAAACCAAGAAGTTTGAAGCAAATGATGAACAAAACGCACTGACCGAGCGAATGGAACAGCTCACGACATCACTTTCAGATGTCCTCAGTAAAGTTAAGCACGGACAGCAATAGCGTACACAAAATTTACCCTGGAGTGTTTGTCAGAGGATTCACGTCCCCGAGCCGATAAGCAATCCCTAAGGGTTAGTACTTGAGTGCTATTGAGCATGCTCGGCCCGACCGAGAAGCCTACGGTAATCATTGCTGATCCGCCTTGAACTCGCTGGTTCAAGGGCCATCTATTCTCAACGGCACTTTGGGGTATCCCTTCTTATGAAGACGCTCACACGCAGCGAATTTCGCAAACAGATCCGTATCAAACGCAATGCCTTATCTGGCGACCAACAAACTCAATCCGGTATCGACTTAGTTAAGCAGTGCATGCAGCTTGATGAAATTCAGTCTGCTCAGCATATTGCCCTCTATATCTCTATCGATGGCGAACTCGATACTCAGCCTTTAATCGAATGGTTATGGGCGCAAGGTAAGCAAACTTATTTACCAGTATTGCACCCCTTCTCTGCCGGGCACCTGCTGTTTTTACACTACTCGCCAACCACACCGACGGTCTTGAATAAGTACGGTATTGTCGAACCTCAGCTCAATCAAATGCTGGTTAAACCTTGTCAGCAACTCGACCTTATTCTTACGCCCCTTGTCGGCTTTGACTCCCATGGCCATCGTTTAGGTATGGGCGGCGGATATTACGATCGCACCTTGGCAAAGTGGTTCGAGACGGGCGAAGGTGCAGCTCCTATTGGTTTGGCTCATGATTGCCAACATGTTGATACGCTACCGATTGAAGAATGGGACATTCCGTTACCTAAAATCGTGACTCCGAGTAAAACTTGGCAATGGGAAAACAACCATTAAAGCGCTATAATCGCGCCGCAAACGTTAACCTCGATATAGAAACGTTAACTCAATATCTAAACGTTAACTTCATCATTACGCAAACGATCAATTCAAAGCGCAAGACCTTATTCAGGAGAATGGCATGACTCAAGATGAAATGAAAAAAGCAGCTGGCTGGGCAGCACTTCAATATGTTGAAGAAGGCAGCATTGTAGGTGTAGGTACTGGCTCTACAGTAAATCACTTCATCGACGCACTAGGCACAATGAAAGACAAAATCAAAGGTGCGGTTTCAAGCTCTGTTGCTTCAACGCAGCGACTAGAAGAGCTAGAGATCAAAGTGTATGAGTGTAACGATGTCGCTAAGCTAGACATCTATGTTGATGGCGCAGATGAAATCAACCCAACTCGCGATATGATCAAAGGCGGCGGCGCTGCTTTGACTCGTGAAAAAATCGTAGCGGCTATCTCTGATAAGTTTGTGTGTATTGTTGACGGTACTAAAGCAGTTGATGTGTTGGGTAAATTCCCACTGCCTGTTGAAGTAATCCCAATGGCACGTTCATACGTGGCACGTGAGTTGGTTAAGCTTGGTGGTGACCCAGTTTACCGCGAAGGCTGCACAACCGATAACGGCAACGTGATCCTAGATGTGTACGGCATGGCGATCGAAAACCCGAAGCAACTAGAAGATATCATCAATGGTATAGCTGGTGTGGTGACGGTTGGTCTGTTCGCTCACCGTGGTGCTGATGTGGTTATCACCGGCACGCCTGAAGGTGCAAAAATCGAAGAATAAATAATAGAAGATTGAGTTTTTCTGTTACTTCATTACATACGGTGCCCTAGGGCGCCGTTTTTTTTGCTTTATTGCTGTAAAATTATGTCTTATTCCGTAATTTTCTTACCCAAAACATTTTTTTTTTGTTACTTTATTGTTCAGAAGACGCACAGGGAAAACGTTTGTCTCCTAACAAAGTGGTGAATTTGTTCCCCTTTCAGCCATTTTGTAGCACGTGCGCCGCATTTGCCCAACCTTTCCATTTTAAGGACGAGAACAATGGCCAAAGTTTCACTGGAAAAAGAAAAAATTAAAATTCTACTTCTAGAAGGTCTTCACCCTTCTTCTGTAGAAGTACTGCAAGCCGCTGGTTACACAAACATTGAGTACCACAAAGGCTCGCTACCGGAAGATGAACTTCTTGAAGCAGTAAAAGATGCTCATTTCATTGGTATTCGTTCTCGCACTAATATCTCCCAAGAAGTTATTGATGCAGCTGAAAAGCTGGTTGCCGTCGGTTGTTTCTGTATTGGTACTAACCAAGTCAACCTTCAAGCAGCAGCAAAACGCGGTATCCCTGTGTTCAACGCACCGTTCTCAAACACTCGAAGCGTTGCTGAGCTCGTTCTTGGTCAGGTTCTATTGCTACTACGTGGCATTCCAGAAAAGAACGCGCTTGCACACCGTGGCATCTGGAAAAAGAGTGCCGACAACTCTTACGAAGCCCGTGGTAAGCGTTTAGGTATTATTGGCTACGGTCACATCGGTACTCAACTGGGTATTATTGCTGAAAACCTTGGCATGCGTGTTTACTTCTACGACATTGAAAACAAACTGTCTCTGGGTAACGCAACGCAAGTTCATACCATGACGGAATTACTGAACAAGTGTGACGTAATCTCTTTGCATGTACCTGAAACCAACGAAACAAAAGACATGATGGGTAAAGAAGAGTTCGAGCGCATGAAGCCTGGTTCTATCTTTATCAATGCAGCACGTGGCACGGTAGTCGATATCCCAGCTCTGTGCGGCGCCCTAGATTCTGGTCACCTTTCAGGTGCAGCAATCGATGTATTCCCAACGGAACCAAAAACCAATGCTGACCCATTTGAGTCCCCATTGATGCAGTTCGATAACGTGATCCTAACGCCTCACGTGGGTGGTTCAACTCAAGAAGCACAAGAGAACATCGGTGTTGAAGTAGCAGGTAAGCTTGCAAAATACTCTGATAATGGCTCAACGCTATCAAGTGTTAACTTCCCTGAAGTATCATTACCACTGCATACAGGTGCTTCTCGCCTGCTGCACATTCACGAAAACCGTCCGGGTATCCTAACTCAAATTAACACCATCTTCGCAGAGGAAGGGATTAACATTGCAGGTCAGTACTTACAAACTGCAGCAGATATGGGTTATGTGGTTATCGACGTGGAAGCGAATCGTTCAGAAGAAGCTCTGCTTAAACTGAAAGAGATCGAAGGCACAATTCGTGCTCGTCTACTTCACTAATCATCGAATTAGATCATAAGTAATCGAGTAGGAGGAGGCCTCACGGCCTCCGTCCTCTCACACCACCGTACAAGC
>NZ_JBFSUX010000103.1:0-6862 GCF_041467595.1 Vibrio sp. 10N.247.311.13
CGGCAAGTTATCCGCTAAACACCTGCACCCTAGAAGGGATAAACAACAAGATAAAACTAATCAAGCGAGTGGGGTATGGGTATCGAGATACCGACTACTTCTTGGAAAGCCGCGATGAACCACAAATAAGCGGCTCTTTTTTAGCCCAATTTTCTGCTCTTAAACCTTATCGACTGTATCCGCCCCATGAACCCACGGGACGATATTGTTAATACGTGAGCGCCGCAATCACACTGTTAGCGCTAAGGAACCTTTGAAACCGTCATCAAAGCTCACTCATAATAAGCTATTATTTACAGTAGATTTCGGTTAATTTTCCAAAGGCCATTATGAAAAACAAACTGAGTTTAGCAATTCAAGCATACTGCAACTGGATTGATTCAAACATTATTGAAATTGCTTATGTCGGTTCCATTCTAGTTGTGATTCTAACGCTCATCATCAATCTTATTTAGGCTTCCATTTCCTAAATATTAGTTTCCTTTACTCATTACCGAGCTTTTCTAAAAGCCTCAGAGTTAAATCAATCACCTCATGGATTTGGAGTTTTACGCCTTCAAATAGCTGCGTGAGCGGATCTATTTTTGAGGTTGCAGCTTCAACAATGACTGATTTACCTCAACGATAAACTGATAACCTCTCATTCAATGAATCCTATCTTTTTAACCATTGCCTTGTTCGTTTGTAGGGGCCCGTCCTCTATACACGACTATTGGTTACGCTTGAATGAGGATACTATTGAATTAGAATGCCCCTCAAACATATATCGCCTTGGTTATTGAGAAACAAACAGAATGAAACAAACAAATCACATCGAACAATGCCAGCAAGAAATTTTGAGCTTTTCGGACCGATTACATCAATCTGGTTGTGCGCCTTACTCGGTAGCTCAATACACTCAAGCTTATGCAAAACGCCAGAACATTGATGTCTCTATTGATGTGACCCCGACAAAAGTCATCACTATTTTTGAGCAACCCACGCAAAAAGTCGTGATGGAAAACAAAAAACCACCCTCGGTTAACTTACGTGATTTAGTCGCAACGCTTAAAGGGTTTTCGACTCATTCCCATTACGAAGGTTCAGAAACCTACTCGAATCGTACCTTGTGCTTTGCCAATTTATTGCTTCCGCCATGTTATTTAATGTTAGTTGGCAGTACTTATCTGGCGGTCGGTTTATCCATTATTCTGGGCGCTATAGCCTGGCTAGCACAAATTTTCCTGACTGGGCCAAGAAGCATTCTTGTCGAGTTCTTTGTCGCCTTAGTAGCCAGTTTTTTAACCGGTATGATAGCGGCACAGGTTCCCGGCTTACCAACATTGGCACTGTGCATTTCTTCCATTGTCCTTTTTATTCCTGGGTTAACCGTCACCAACGGCTTAGCCAGTCTTGCTCTCAATGACTTTCGGTCAGGTATCGAACTGCTTGCACAAAGCGCACTCATAGTAATGAAAATATTCATCGGCATTGTTATGGGGTTAGGCTTAGCCAACATAATCAATCAACCATTATCGGTACCGGTATTTATTGATGAAATCCCATTCGTTCTTCATGTCACCGCACTGATCGGGATTTCTGTCGCTATTGGCCTTATTTTCAACGCAAGTATGACAGAAATTCTCTTAGGCCTTCCTGTCGCGGCAATTGGCATGTGGGGGCCACATTGGTTTACTTCCGATTGGGTTGTAGGTACATGGGTAAGCACAATACTCATTACGCTTTACGGGTTGGGGATGGGAAAATTGCGTCACGTTCCACCACTCATATACATTATTCAAGGGATCATCATTCTTGTCCCCGGTAGTCGAATCATTGTCGGAGCAAGTGAGTCCTTCTTTGCGACCTCCATTTTACCCATTCCGAATATTGGTCTGTCCGCCTTGCTGATGTTTGGCGCGATTATGGCGGGACAAATCATGGTTTATTCTATATTTAGTCGTCATTTTGATTCCATCATTGAGGACTAACCATCGAGCTAACAATCGCTGATCAACACGCCCCAATAACCCACGATTGAGTCTTTATCTGCTTTTTGACGTTAACCGATTCTGAGAAGGTACTGATGAACAGAGTCTCGAAAATCGATAAGACTATTTTGTTTCAGATGGCGAGGGGAATGAGCAATATGGATTTGGAAAAACCGAATAGAATCGAAAGTAGCCAATAATTCAATAAGATAAGGATGCTTAGGATGAGTCAATGCAAAGTAGGCAGAGGTAAGCTAGGTATAGGCAAGCGCTAGGTTGATAGGCTTGCCATCTACTCCATTTCCGTTCTAACTACGCCACCAGTGCGTTCAGTTTTTTACGCATACTCTCTTTATCAAGGCCACCTTTAGGTCCAATGAAGACTAACCGTGACGAACGAGATTCATCATCTTCCCATGCATCTCCAACCGTCACATTGGCTCGCTGGCCCGTGCACTGAAATACACAGCGATGATCAGGACGATCGGTTAAATTTAAAATACCTTTCATGCGATAAGCATCAATTGAAAACTGTTGCAGTAGAGGATACAAACTTTGTAGATTAAGTGGTTGATCAGTTTCAAAGCTGAATGTTTCGAAATCATGGTTCACGTGATGACAGTGCTCATCATGACAATCATGGTGCTGGCATTCCTTTTGATCAGCCGCTATTTTGTTAGTGACAAAGCGCGTACTTTCAGGGGCATCAAATAAGATAGGTAAATCCACTTCGCCGAATGAAATATCAATCAATTTAGCAAACGGAGCTTGTACTCGGCACCATGCTTTGACTTGCTCTAGTTTATCAGCATCGACTAGGTCAACTTTATTAACCAGAACAATGTCAGCCACTTGAATTTGCTGCTTCGACAACGTCTCCATTGGGCCTTCTAGCCCTAAAATGTTTTCCGCATCGATCGTCGTCACGATTGCATTTAAAGGTGCGTGTGCTTGCAGTTCCGGATCTTCAAATTGAAGTGCCACTTCTTTGGGTTCTGCGATACCTGAAGTTTCAACAATAATATGGTCTGGGCGTTCCTCTAATGCGAGTAAACGCATTACCGAAACGACTAGTCCTTCTGCAAGGTTACAACAGATACAGCCATTCTCTAGGCTGATCATATTTTCACTTTCAGATTTAACTAACTCCGCATCAACATTGATTGATCCAAAATCATTGACGATCACAGCCATGCGCATTCCATTTGCATTGGTTAATATATGGTTTAGTAGGGTCGTTTTCCCTGCTCCTAAAAATCCGGCTAAAATTGTTACTGGAATAGGCTTCTTGCTCATAGCATGCTCTCTTTCGATTTTCGTTGTCTATATTTACTCGGTAAGCAATAAAAAAGGTTGAGCTAATGCCCAACCTTTTAAGTCAGGATAACTTAGCCAGTAACTTTGTTGCGAACCGCTTCACCTGGGTTTGAATCTAACAACATTTCACCAGCTTCAATGATAGGTGTCCCGTTTACAAGTACGTATTTCATGCCTGTAGAAAGGGCATTTGGTTTATCAAATGTTGCAACGGCTTTTACTTCATCAAGTTTGAAAATAGCTAAATCAGCATCTTTACCTACTTGAATACGACCTTTATTTGCCATTTGTGGCACAGCATCCTCAAGAATACGACATGCGTTTAAGCTAGTTCTTTCCATCGCTTCTACTAGTGTTACCGCTTTGTATTCCTCGACATATTTTTCAATAAAACGAGAGAAACAAGCAAGTGAGCGAGGGTGAGCTATTGCGTTGCTTGGAAGTGGCCATACATCACCTTCAATTAATACGCCTTTATCATCCATCCAAGGCATTGCATCTGAAGCGATAGCTGCACCTGGGAACAATACTGAACGGTCCATTTTAGCGCGATCTTCTTTGTTCTCATCGGGTTTTAAGAAGTGCATGACAACCACGGTACCGGGCGCTGATGCTTGTAGTTCAGTGACTTTTTCTTGGTTTAGTGCTTTACCATTCGCTTCCATGTAGCTAGCGCTTGGTACACCCCAACGTTGTAACCAATCGTCACCACGGAAAACTTCTGCGCCAATAACGGAAGAGCCAGCACCATAAGGATAAGCTTCAGTAGTAACGGCTAAACCTTGATCAATGGCGGATTGAACTAAATCGGCACAATCTTCGATATCTTGTACTGACGTGCTGTTGAGGTGACAAATGTGCATGTGTGCACCCGTTGTCGCCGACAGGCTAATGAGTTCTTGGTATGCTTCAAAGCTTGATTTTGGCTCTGCGCTGTTTAGATAACGAACGTGAGTGTAAGTTGGTACTTCATAGCGTTTTGCTAGTTTAGCAAGATCATAGTACTCTTTGTGGCCATAACCTGGTGCGTAACCCGCGTTAATACCAATGCCTAAGCCCCCCTCTTTAAGACCTTGCTCAACCGAGCCCAGAATTTGTTTTAATTCATCTGGGGTTGCTAGGGTATTTTGCCAATTGTTTTTAGAAAAAGCTTTCTGGAACCAAACAATCGTACCATCAGGAGCAGGCATCGTAGGTTCTTTTGCTTGAATACGAGCGTAAGTCCATGCTACAGAAGCGCCGTAATTAATCGGGCGACCTTCAGCAGCAGTAATATCGTAGTACGTTCCGATTGGGAATAGACCAGATTCCATCTCAAGAGCGGTGGTTACGCCATCGAATGCTTGAGCACGGGCAGCAGGAAGTTGTTGTCCGTGAGCGTGCATATCGATAAAGCCAGGTGCAACCACGAGACCTTCAGCATCGATGATTGTTTTGCCTTGCAGCTTTTTGTCTGAGATTGCAGCAATACGCTTACCTTTAATACCGACGTGACGAATTGCGTCGAGTCCAGTTTCAGGATCAACAACACGGCCATTTTCGATAACGATATCAAATGGCCCTTTCTCGTTAGGCATCAGTTTGATGTTTTGGCCAACCAGTTTTTCAGGGGCTGCATGTAAAACAGAGGCAAAAGGCAGTGCCGCAGCCCCAACCGCTAACTTAGTCAAAGTCGAACGTTTATCTGTATCGACACCATCAAGTAATACTTGCGTAGCGTCCAATTCATTTGGGTCGTAATTTTTCATATTGATACCTGTTATGTTTGTTGTAAAAGAATATTAGTTCATGATTGCTATGAAAACTATGCTGCATGTAGAAAAATCAATCGATTGACTAACACCCACCTTTCCATCATTAGAATCCACTGCCAACCGTTATATAAAACGCGCTGTCAACGTCACTAAAAGCGAGGTCTACCCCCATGTGTAACCCATATCGGCAAGCTATCTGATAGCGAAATCCAGCACCATACGCATCGACACTTTCATCGTCTGACAGACTGCCCTCTACTGTCGCTTTATCCAGGCCATAAAACGCAGAAACGGTCCAACGATTATCAATCGCATTATCGTATTCCGCGACAACACCCAGCCCAGAGGTCACCGAGCTTTCGCCCATAAAATATTGAATAACGCCATTGATAGCGTTATTCACATCTTCATTACTGGTCTCAAACTCTACCGAGCTCTGGCCAATAATCTGTTTCACACCCAGCATCAATGGTGTGTTTGCCACTCGAAACTCGAGCTGCTGAAGCGCAGCGACTCCCGAGGTTTTTGTGCCGAATTGAATCGTTTTGTTGTACGACGCACCTATACTGAACTCTTTGAAAATATCGAGGTTCGCCTTTCCAGCGCCAACGCCACCCGTATATCGAATGGTATCTTTTAGCCACGACGGTATCACCGTTAATGTCGGTATCAGAACCTGCGCCATATTCAAAGTCCCCACCATGAATAAAGACATACACGGGTAATGACTCTGAACCATTGATCTCCGAAGGACGCCAAATATTAAGATTCAAGCAATCTTCAGATTGCTCTTGCTGGGTTATTTTAAGCTGTGGGCACACGGCGCCAAATTGTGTCGCATCTATAGCGCTATCAGCATTGTGTTCTAATTGACGGAGTGACTGTGCTGAAAACGTTGTTGATCGGCGTAAGTGATTCCTTTAAACGCTTCAATGGATACGCGTTGCTCGTCACCTGCTAAGGTATTGATCACAACAGACTCTCTATTTGCGAAAAGAGTCGCGTCCCCGATGGATACTGAAACTTGCTCTGTTGGTAATGTCTGAAGCGGTTCTGGCTTAATAGGACGTGAGCTGGTTTCATCACTACCCCACGCAGAAAGAGCAACAGTGATAGCGATAACCATGAGTGAGCGATGCGTTAAATTCATGGTTGTACCCATAAATGTGTTCGGCCATCTGACCTGATATTGGTATCATCAAACCTGAGAATCCCTATGCTCAGCCATGCTCATTTCTGGAGTATTTGAAGTATTTTTTCTTTATGGTGCGATATTAATTCACTCTTTAAATTTGAATAAATCGCTTATGCAGGACGTGATCCTACATATATTCACTACCGTGAGTGGATGTCGCTTTTTATTTATCACAAAGACTTCTTGTTGTACCTTCTTTGGCTGACTATCTAGGGTTGATAAAATTTCAACGGGTTCTTGAAACAGCTCTATAGGGGGTTGCTGTGACTCTCCTTCTGAAGCTTCAAACTCATCAAAGAACCCAAATATGTTATTAGAGTCCGATGGCATAGTTAGCACCAAACGTAAGTTTCGAGGCCAAAGCCAATATTGTTGAGGTCTGTTTTGACTTGACCCGAAGAGGTCCAAGGTAGAAGTGCGTCGATATCAGGCTCTGCTTTCGCGAGCTCTTTCATGCACTTGACCATGTAGTCTTAGAGGATAAGACCGTTGGCTTTTGCAGTCTCGACGATACTGTAAAGCATCGCGCTCGCCTCAGCACCGTTTGTGTGTTGGAGAATAGCCAATTTTCCCTGCCAATAACCAGCGGTTTAATTGCGCGTTCAGCGCGATTATTATCGATAGAT
>NZ_JBFSUX010000104.1:0-6343 GCF_041467595.1 Vibrio sp. 10N.247.311.13
CTTGTACGGTGGTGTGAGAGGACGGAGGCCGTGAGGCCTCCTCCTACTCGATTCTGTTTCTATTTTTGAGCTTCTAGCTGTTAATTACAGCTCTAGCGTTCGCCTTGAACTTCGAAGTTGTCGCTGACTAAGCGAGCGCAGCCATCGGCTTCAAGTGCCCAGTGTTCATGATGTACAACGCCAAACGCTTTGTTCATTGTCCAACTCGCGGTAAGAATGTAACCGCCGTCTGGGTGCTCTTCCCATTTTACATCGGTGTAATCAACGTCTTTGAAACCTTGGTCGATGATGTTTTGCCAAAATGCTTGAATCGCTTCATGACCTTCAAAAGTACCAAATGGACGCGCTTCCATTACACAGCTTTTAGTATATTGATCGGCACAACCTTTCGCATCTTGGTTGTTGAAAGCCTTTTGCCACGCGTTAATGCCTTGCTTACATGCTTCTAAAATTTGGTTGTCTAACATTGTCTTTCTCCATAACAGTCTTGTTTCGAGCACTGTCTTTTTTATTTGGTATTTCGATAAGTTGAATTGAGTTTAGTCTTGGAAATTGATTTTAAAAACAGAGATAATGGAAAATACTGTTTGTAAAAAGAGAACAATAAGATGAGTAAGCTAAAGCAGATGTCGATTTTCGCTCATATCGTAGATCAGGGTTCAGTCTCGGCTGCGGCTGAAAAGTTAGAGTTGTCTAAATCCGTCGTCAGTCAACATCTCAAAATTCTAGAACAAGAGTTAGGCGCCTCTCTCCTTAAACGCACAACACGAAGACAAACTTTGACAAGCATGGGTGAGCGCTTTTATTTGAGTTGCAAAGACATCAATGTGATCGCTGAATCGGCTTGGGATATGGCAAAAGCCGAGCTAGAAGAGCCACAAGGCCGGATTCGTATCACAGCTCCGAATGCCTTGATGGATTTATTGGTAGCGCCTGTTATTGCCGATCTGATGAAACAATATCCGAAGTTAAAGCCAGAACTGATAAGCGACGATCAGCATTTAGACTTCATGGAGCACGATATTGATCTCGCGGTACGAGTGGGTAGCTCGCGCGACAGTAATCTTAAGCAGAAACGGTTAGGCGAGTTTAAAGACGTGTTGTGCGGCGTAGAAAGCATGCGAGAGCGTGAACTTGAATCAATTCCTTATATTGCTAACTCATGGCAGGGAAAACAGGTGACTCATCATTTTAGCTCTCAAGGTGAGCAAGACTTCGTCTACCAACAACAAGCCAGTTGTACCACTAATTCATTCCATAGTTGCCTTGCCTTAATCAAATCAGGCGTTGGCATTGGTGTGATCCCAGATTTCTACCTCTCTCAGTTATCCAATGATGTTGTCGACATAATGCCAAGCTTCCAACTACCGACTAACACGGTTTATGCGCTAAATCCATTTGCTTCTAATACGCCTATCGCCATCAAGCTGTGTATCCAAGCGTTGGAAGAAAAGCTCAAGTGTAATTTGGTTTAAAGCCTCTCGTTATAATGCTGTCTTATTAGATGATGTGTTTGGTATAAGAATGGCTCATGTCACATAGTTATTCATTTGTAATATAATAATTCATTTTCGTGATGTTTGTTCAACTTGTCGTACAAATATTGTCCTATAGTGGTTCTCGTTACTTCGGTAACACCCTACAAAATATGGAATAAATAATATACGTGAAACATATCATGGAGACTTGTATGACTTTTAAATCTTGCAAACTTACCTCTTGCAAACCTCGAACTCACCAATTTAAACCTTACAAACAATTGTCGTGCGCGGTTCTTTTAGCCATGGCTACTTATGGCGTATCGGCTGAAACACTGAACATTCAATCCGCATCAGACTGGGGCGGAGCGCACAACTCTTACCCAGCATCGAATACGATTGATGGAAGCACTGATTGGTCATCACGTTGGGCTGCTCAGAATGCGCCCGTCAATTTAGTGCTCGACCTAGGCTCGGTACAAAATGTTCAAGACGTCGCGATAGCTTGGGGTAAAGGCGAAGAGCAAACTTATAAGTTCGAGATCAGAGCGCTAGCTGATGAAAGTTCAAGTAGCTGGGACAAGGTTTACTATGGATATAGTAGTGGCAGCACATCTGGTTTTGAAACCTACGATGTGACGGATGTTCAAGCTCGTTGGATTCGTATCAAAGTCTTTGAAAACAGCGCGGAAAGTGTTTGGACGAATATTACTGAAGTCGAAATCAGTGGCAACGATAGCCCTGACTACGGACTCGATCCAAACCTACCGCCATCAGGCAACTTCGACTTACTGGATTGGTATGTGAGCATTCCCGTTGATGAAGGTGATGGCTACGCGACTTCTATCAAAGAGAACACGCTTGATGCGGGTTATGAAGACCAATTCTTCTATACCGGTAGTGATGGTGGCTTGGTGTTCTACACACCTGTCGAAGGTGTGACAACATCTAGCGGAACAAAATATGTTCGTACCGAATTAAGAGAAATGCTTCGCCGCGGTGATACCTCTTACTCCACTTCGGGTAAAGGCAATAACTGGGCGTTTTCGTCTATTCCATCGAGTGACCAGTCCGACTTTGGTGGTATCGACGGGACGTTAAATGCGACGTTAGCCATCAACCACGTGACAACAACTACTTCGAACACTGAACAAGTGGGTCGAATCGTGATTGGCCAGATCCACGCTGAGAAAAACGAACCTATTCGCCTGTACTACCATAAACTGCCAGGCAACGACAAAGGCGCAATCTACTTTGCTCATGAAACATCGAAATCGAGCGGTGGCGATGAAACTTGGCATAATCTATTAGGTAACATGGTGACGTCTGACGGTGACTTAAACAGCACTAGCAACCCAAGTGACGGTATTGCACTCGATGAAACCTTCTCGTATTCCATTGTTGTTGAAGGTGATAAGTTGATTACTACCATTAGTCAAAATGGCTCAGAGCTAGCGGCAAAAGAAGTGGATATGAGTAACAGCGGTTATGACGATGCGGATAACTACATGTACTTTAAAGCGGGTATCTACTTGCAAGATAACTCAAGTGACGACAGCGATTATGCGCAAGTGACTTTCTATCAGTTAGACAACAATCACAACTGATCACGCTATAAATAGTGCGTAGCTACGGCAGCGAGTTAACTCGTTGCGGTTTGTATTCGTTCAATGATTGAAAAGGGGATGGCCGGTGGGTCATCCCCTTTTACTTTCTATCTCTCATTTCTAGTATATCGTGCGCGTTTAATTCGGTGCATATTGGCAAAAAATCCAACCCTTACTTATATTTACCTAGAGTGTCTAGTTGCTTATAAAGACTAAAAGGGGACGTCATTGCCAGAGCGCTTTACCAAGTCGTGCCACGAATGCGGGCTGGTTAGTCAGTTTGAAGAGTTGTCTGCAGGTAGCGAAGCGTCTTGCCCAAGGTGTGCTCATACTTTATCGAGTGTAGGGCATCATAAACAGCAAGGCGTAATCGCTTATGCGTTGGCGAGCCTGATTACGTTAATCATGAGCCTTACTTTCCCGTACATGTCATTTAGTGTTCAAGGTATTAGCCAGCAAATAACGCTATACCAAGCTGTTGATATGATGAATCGAATGGATAACAGCCTGATTGCTATATTACTTTTTCTGGCCGTGATTCTTTTGCCTGCCTATTTTTTGGTGCTTTCTCTCTGGTTTAATCTGCTCGTAGACAGAAAGAAGCACATTCATTATGCGGATAACCGATTCACCTTTTTGGCGTTGAAGTCATTAAGTTGGGCAAAGCCTTGGTTGATGGTCGATGTGTTTTTGATCGGCGTATTGGTCAGCTTAATCAAGATCGCAGCATTAGCCGATGTATCGATGGGGATATCATTCTGGGCGTTTTGTATCTATGCCATGCTGGTGGTTAAGACCATCTCTTTAGTCGATTTTGATTGGTTATGGGATCGCTTGGTACCAACCAAAGCCCCGCAAGAACCAATGAGCGGGAGCATATTTCAAAATAAGCAGCATCTTGCTTGTCATATCTGTGGGCAAGTCCACCATTACAGCGACAGCCTCCACCGTTGTACCCGTTGCCACACTCACTTACATCACTTTGAGCCAGTCAAAAACTTACAAATCGCGTGGGCGCTGTTGTTCACCTCTGTCGTTTTCTATATTCCAGCAAACCTATATCCAATGATGTATACGTCTGCGTTCGGAACCAGTGAAGGTTCCACCATCATGGAAGGGGTGATCTTGCTTTGGAATATGGGTTCATACCCTGTGGCACTCATCATTCTTATCGCGAGCGTGTTTATCCCTATGGCGAAGATGGTCGCCTTGGCATATCTGTATTGGAACGCTAAAAGGGTGCATGGGCTGACCGAGCAAAAGGCAAATCGTTATCTTAAAGTTTATCGCGTGACTGAGTTCATTGGACGTTGGTCGATGATAGACATTTTCGTCGTCGCAATATTGGTGGCATTGGTTCAATTGGATGGCGTTATGGCGATTTACCCGGGGCCTGCGGCGCTGTCGTTTGCAGCTGTCGTGATATTTACGATGTTGTCAGCGATGATTTTCGATTCTCGAATTATATGGAAGTAATCTCCTCAAAGAGGTGTGAAACACATGGAAAAGCAAAGTACTTCGGATGCGAAGGTATCAAAAAAAAGTGAGTTGTCGCCCGTTTGGATTGTTCCAATCATTGCGGTTTTGGTGGGGTGTTGGATGCTGTTTCAATACTTCAATAATCGCGGGCCAGAGATCACTCTGATCTTACCGGATGCGTCTGGTATTGAAGCGGGAAAAACGGCGATAAAATCTAAGAATGTGCATGTAGGTACGATTACCGATGTCGCTCTGAGTGAAGACTATGAATACATCATTGCAAAAGCTCAAATAGACAAGAAAGCTTCACGTATGATCAATGCTGAAACCTAGTTTTGGGTAGTGGAACCACATGTTGGTACTGACGGCATTAGCGGTCTTGAGACTATTTTGTCGGGCTCTTACATTGAGCTCAAACCGGGTAAATCGAGTGAAGCCCAATTGAGGTTTGATGTGTTGGATACACCTCCAGTAGCGGGACCAGACACCAAGGGTATCAGGGTTGTTGTTTCCCACAATAAAGCGAATCAACTCTCAGTTGGTGAACCGGTGTTGCACCATGGTTTCGTGGTAGGGCGAGTTGAGAAAACCAGCTTCGACTATCAAAAGAAAGAGGGTAAATATCAGCTGTTCATCTTTGCTCCCTATGATGGGTGAATTTTCGAAAAAACACAGTTTTGGCTCTCTTCTGGCATTGATGTCAGATTTGGAGCTAATGGCTTAGATGTCAACTTTGCCTCGATTGAGAGTATTCTGACTGGCGGCGTAAGTTTCGATGTGGCCGAGAGCATTAAACCGGGCGCCCAAATCAAAGAGAACCTAAAAGAGTACACGCTGTATGACAATTACGACGCCGTATTGCAGGGCAAATACACGACCTCGCTTGATTATGTGTTGTTGTTTGAAGAGTCGGTTCGTGGCTTGAGAAAAGGCGCACCTGTGGAATATCGTGGTGTGCGAATAGGTACGGTCGATACGGTGCCGTTGCAGATACGTATGGACAAAGATGGCAAAGTTTCGAACCGTATTCCTATCCTTATTAAACTCGAAATTGAGCGAGTTTCTGAAGTCTTCAGGCAAGTGAATGCAAAAACCTTTGCTGAACGGGTCAAATTGCAGATGGGAGAGGGGCTAAGAGCGACCTTAAAAACAGGTAACCTTCTCACCGGGGCACTGTTTGTCGATATTAACTTTTATGAAGACGAAGAGCCTTATGAACCGAGAGAGTTTGATGGTTATCCAGTGTTCCCTGTTGTCGCTGGTGGCTTAACGGAAATTCAAAAACAGATCACCGACTTCCTTGATAAGATCAATGAGCTTCCATGGGATGCCACTATCGCTAATCTAAATGGTTCGCTGGCTTCGCTAGATAGCACCTTGAAGAGTATGGATGAACTGCTTGATAGCGAGGGCGCTAAAGCCTTGCCACAAGATATCAGTGAAACCATGAAGCAGCTTGAAGCGACGTTAGATAGCTATGATGATGATTCGGATGCTTATAAACAGCTCATTAGTGCAGCTGAAGAGTTGGAGCATGTACTTAAAGAACTTCGCCCGTTGATTAAAGTATTAAACGACAAGCCTAATGCACTGGTGTTTGGTAGCGATGTGGAAGAAGATCCGATTCCAGTTAAGGGGGGGGAATAATGAAAAAACTATTTATATCACTGTTTGTATCGATCGGGCTTTTAGGGTGCTCTTCTCCCACTGACGTCACTCATGCATACCCCTATCTGGCAGGGTAGATGTCACTGTTAAAATTTAACCAGTTTGGGCGAT
>NZ_JBFSUX010000105.1:0-6192 GCF_041467595.1 Vibrio sp. 10N.247.311.13
GGGATTATCTGCTAACTGCAGGATCGTTCAAGTCTTCTTAAACGATCGGCATTAAGTCTGACGACTAGGCTTTCGTCGTTTCCTGCGTATGTGTTTTGGGTTTTAGTAGTAGATCCTTATCGCTAGCTATGAAGTACTTCTCTATATATCGGGAGGTGCTGCTTGGGAATATAGGTGGTCACTTCTAACTCTTAAGCTAAATAGAGCAGAGCACTAATCTGATTGTTTTACTATGTGAAATTCTCTATCGCGTACGTACTTCGCCCTAAGGAGTGAGACTTTATTGCTTGAATACGTAAAGGGTAATTGTCGATTATGTTCGTATTGGTACTCGTTTAGCTGCTATCTAAACCATACCTGATACACGTATCTGGAACCCTGAGACTGACTAAGGAAAAGGTAGGATGCTTAACACTTCAAGCTATCACACTCACTATGCATAAATAGAGATGTTGATTCGAAAGACCATCAAACAAACCTAAATAGCTATCTCGTAGATACAAAAACGCCTAGCGTTTGCTAGGCGTTGATAAATAGTGTTTTGATACACCGACTACAGTATTTGTTTGAGCACTCTGTCGGCTTTTACACGAGTGATCTTACGAATCAATTTCTGAACTTCCATAGGGTAGCTCTCTACCTTATCTAACTGCTTATAAGTACAGATAAGCTGAGTGTGTTGAAGGATATTATCGACTTCAGCCTGGAACTTATCAGTTAGGTGATGGTAGTTATCTTGGATAAAGATACCGTTCTCTAGATCTAGCTTCCAGGCGCGAGGGTTTAGGTTATTACCTGTTAGTAGCATGTAGCGCTTATCTACCCATATGCCCTTTAGGTGGAAGCTATTGGAATCGTGTTGCCAAAGTCGAATTGATAGATTACGGCTAGCAATATGAGCTTCATTCGCTTTAGCGAAACGGCGTAAGTTCAGTTCGTAAAGGTATGGCAAACCACCAATCGTTTTAAACTCTTCTTCTGGTGAGATAAAGAAATCATTCGCTGTCTTATCACCAACAACAATGCTGACCTTTACGCCACGCTTAAGCGCTTTCTTGACTTCTTTAGCTAGGCTAGGTGGGAAGTTGAAGTAAGGTGTGCAGATAAAGATTTCATCTTTAGCTTGAGCGACGAGTTGATTGATACCCTGATTCAGACGGTTACGTCTTTTACCGATACCAACTAATGGTGTTACAGCAACTTGGTCTGCTGAAACGTCTTGACCATCGAATTGATACTGAGACCTTGCCAATGATGCACGAAACTGACGAATCGCTGGTTTCAGTTCTTTGGTCGCAGGCTTGTTCTTATCAGCCAGGTCATAAACAGCGCTGTCCGCAACCATCTGTTCGTGTACGTAGGCAAACATTGAGTCAGCAAGAGCCGCGTTGTTTAAAACGTGGTAACGATCAAAGCGATAGCGGTCATGGTAATTCAGGTAGATATTGTTAAGGCTTGCACCGCTGTATATTACGCTGTCATCGACGATAAAGCCTTTTAAGTGCAATACGCCAAAGACTTCTTTGCCACGAACTGGAATGCCATAGACAGGCACAGAATGCTGATATCTTTCAGCAAACTCTTTATACATGGCTGCATTGCCTTCAGAAGACTCTGCACCAATCAATCCGCGCTGCGCTCGGTGCCAATCGACACAAACGCTCACGTCTAATTCTGGATTCTTTTGCTTTGCTTCATATAAGGCAGTTAGGATCTCACGGCCAGCCTCATCATCTTCAAGATACAAAGCGACTAAACTAATACGAGTCGTTGCGCGAGATATCTCATCAAGTAGACGAGTTCGAAACTCTTGCGCTGATAGTAGTACTTCAAACTTGTCAGGATTCTGCGCTATGGTTGGCAACTGTATGAATGGATTCCTACTGGCAATCATATTGACTGTTTTACCTTAAAAATATGCAAAATTGCGAACCTTTAATTTTACCAAAGGGATAGTACCAAATACTAGATAATCGAGGCATTCTCTAACAATTTTGCTGATAATGCATAGGAATGAGATCTTTTCCGCTATTCAAATAGCGCTCGTATAAAACTCTTAAACCATTTGGTAGATCTTTGGGGTCTACTTGTACGAATTTGTGTCGCGCGTAAAAATTGGTGAGATGAGCGTAAGCAAAGCAGTAATCGTCTTCCGTAAGCGTATGTTGCGCACAATAATCCATAAGCTGGGAGCCTAATTGCTGACCGCGATGTTGTTTTGATATCGCCATTCCAGTAAGTAAACGATTATTTTCTATTGTACGAAAACGCACGACACCGCATAGCTCGTTATCCAGCAATAACGAGTAGATCAGTTCACTCTTATTCGCTTTTCCCGTTGGGTAGTGTTCTTTATAGAAACGTTTAACTAGGGGAACCTTTACTGGGTCTAATTGAGTAATGATGACATTGTTCATTCAGTCACTGCGCCATTGGTTTATCTGCTGTAGAATGACCGCAGTGTAAGTTAATTGAATATCGCCATGCAATTCCATCTCAATGCTAGTTTAAAAAATGTTCATACTTTTTCCATCGATCAGACGTGTGATGTGTTGGTTGAAGTCACCACTACCGAAGAACTTATTTCGCTTTACAAAGACCCTAAATGGTCAGCTTTGCCTAAGTTAATACTGGGTAAGGGCAGTAATATGCTTTTTACTGAGCACTTCGCTGGCCTGGTCATCGTGAATAAATTAGCCGGGATTGAGCTGGCCGAGACGGACAGTCATCACCTACTGCATGTAAGTGGTGGCGAGGATTGGCCAAGCTTGGTTGAGTGGAGTGTGGATAAGGGGTTGGGTGGTCTAGAAAACCTAGCAATGATACCCGGCTGTTCAGGCTCTGCTCCAATTCAGAATATTGGTGCGTATGGTGTTGAGCTGCAAGATGTATGCGAGTATGTCGATATTCTGTGTCTGGATACTTATACAGTTAAGCGATTAAGCAAAGAAGAGTGTCTCTTTGGTTACCGAGATTCTATTTTCAAACACGCTCTTTACGGTAAAGCGATTGTTGTTGCGATTGGTTTAACGTTGCCGAAAGAGTGGCAGCCATGCAATCACTATGGCCCGTTAAAAAGCCTAGCAGCCGATACGCTCTCTCCTCGCACTATATTTGATGAAGTGTGTGCTATCCGTTCAAGTAAGCTACCAGACCCTAGAGTACAAGGGAATGCGGGCAGTTTCTTCAAAAACCCTGTGATCACCAAAGATCATTTTGATCGCTTGTTAGCTCTATATCCAAATATTGTCGGCTATGAGAGTAATGACATGATCAAAGTTGCTGCTGGCTGGCTGATTGATCAATGTCAGTTCAAAGGTGTGACAGAAGGTGGCGCTCAGGTTCACCCCAACCAAGCATTGGTTATTATCAATTATGATGAGGCTTCTGCTGTGGATATCCTTAAGCTTGCAGAGCGAGTGCGTCAGTCCGTCTTGAATAAATTCGATATTCGATTGGAACATGAAGTGCGCTTTATGGGACGAGAATGCGAGACAAACCTAGACAAGGCTTTGGAGTCATTGGCATGAGAGAACACAGTACCAAGCTTGCACTATTGAGATGCCTTGCTGACGGTGAGTTTCATTCTGGTGAAGACCTAGGTGAAATGATTGGTGTATCACGAGCGGCTATCAGTAAGCACATTAAAGGTATTCAAGAGTGGGGTTTAGATATCTACCGAGTACAAGGCAAGGGTTACAAGCTAGCCAGTCGTTTGGATATGCTTGACCAAGAAAAATTGTCTGCAGTTAGTCGCGATGCTTCTCTTGAACTCATTCCCATCATAGGTTCTACAAACCAGCACCTATTAGAGCGTACTAACACCCTCGAATCGGGTTCTGTCTGTATTGCTGAATATCAAGCTGCGGGTCGTGGACGCCGTGGACGAGAGTGGGTATCGCCATTCGGCGCAAACCTCTACCTTTCAATGTATTGGAGACTCGACGCAGGGATGGCTGCCGCAATGGGCTTAAGCCTTGTGGTTGGTGTCGCTGTTGTTGAAGCTTTGGAAGAAATGGGTGTAGAAGGAGTAAAGCTCAAATGGCCTAACGACCTCTACCACAATGATAAGAAGCTTGCAGGTATCTTGGTCGAGCTCTCTGGGCAATCGGGTGGCGCTGCGCATATTGTGATTGGTTTAGGGCTAAACTTATCCATGGATCCAACAACATCAGGTATTGGCCAGCCATGGACTTCCCTTAAAGAAGTGTGTGATGGAAAGGTGCCTGACCGTAATCAATTAGCGCAGGCTCTGATCAATGCTTGGGATAAATCGCTTGTCGACTATGAGTTGAAAGGAATGTCCAATTTTGTAGAGCGTTGGAACCGCTTGGATAATTTCTTAGGTCGCAATGTTAGGCTGATCATTGGACCTAGAGAAATTGAAGGTGTTGTTCAAGGCATCGATGAACAAGGCGCTGTATTGCTCAAAACTGAGAATGGTGTTGAGAGCTATATCGGTGGCGAGATATCGCTAAGAAAAGGCGACTAAGGCGTTACTATTTTCTTAGTAACACTTCTTCAACCATATGATCTGCGCCTTTACGTAGAATCAGGTGAGCCCTTTCTCGTGTCGGAAGGATATTTTGTTCTAGGTTCAAGCCATTAATTGAACTCCAGATACCTTCTGCTTTATCCAATGCGGCTTGGTTCGATAATTTAGTGTAATGACTAAAGTAAGAGCCAGGCTTAGTAAACGCACCATCGCGGAATTTCATAAAACGATTGACGTACCACTCTTTGATTTGTTGGCTATCAGCGTCAACATAGAGTGAGAAATCAAGGAAGTCAGAAATAAACACGCGATGTGGTTCGTGTGGATAATTCATTCCGGTTTGTAAGACATTAAGCCCTTCAATAATAAGCACATCTGGTAGGTCGACGCACTTAACGTCATCAGTAATGTTGTACGTAAGATGCGAGTAAACAGGGGCTGTGACATTTCTCTTGCATGCCTTTACATCCGAAACAAAGTTCACTAAACGCTTGATATCGTAAGACTCCGGAAAGCCCTTTTTGCTCATCAACCCTTTCTCTTTTAACACCTCATTCGGATATAAAAAGCCATCGGTTGTCACTAGCTCAACTTTTGGATGGTTTTCCCAGCGAGAGAGTAGGGCTTTAAGCAGACGCGCAGTGGTACTTTTGCCAACGGCTACGCTACCCGCAATACCGATGATAAAAGGTGGTGCTTTCTCTTTCTTATCTAGAAATTGGTGGAGTACCGAGTTTCTATTCTGTCTGGCTGCCACATAGAGGTTCAATAGACGAGATAACGGTAGATAGATCTCTACTGCCTCTTCCATTGTGAGCTTTTCATTGATGCCTTGAAGCTCTTTTAAGTCGCTCTCAGAAAGTGTCATCGGAACTAAATTCCTTAGCTCAGACCAACGTTCGCGGTCAAATGACATAAATGGGCTCATACAAAACTCTATAGTGGATAACAAAACAAGTGCATGGAAAATACATCAAGCGATAGATAAATAAAATATCTTCCTGTACTAGATGCGGGTTAAAGACGTAAACCTTGAGCTAAATAGCCGTATGTAGGAGTTTGCTCAGAGAATTTTGCACTTTTTTTCAATTTGCTATTGCAAGGTGGAAAATCATTCAATAAAATGCGCCCCACTTGTGCCGACTTAGCTCAGTAGGTAGAGCAACTGACTTGTAATCAGTAGGTCACCAGTTCGATTCCGGTAGTCGGCACCACTTTCTTCCTTCCTATAAGGCAAGCGAGAGAAAGCTCAAAATTTGGAGAGGTTCCCGAGTGGCCAAAGGGAGCAGACTGTAAATCTGTTGGCACTGCCTTCGATGGTTCGAATCCGTCCCTCTCCACCATATTCTAAAGGTTAAATAGCTCAAACAGAGTTACGTGTTGCGTGCATCGTATAATGGCTATTACCTCAGCCTTCCAAGCTGATGATGCGGGTTCGATTCCCGCTGCACGCTCCAACTCATTTTGTGTGCTGATATAGCTCAGTCGGTAGAGCGCACCCTTGGTAAGGGTGAGGTCCCCAGTTCGACTCTGGGTATTAGCACCAGTCTAAAGCTTCTTCTCCTTTAATAAAGAAAACCATTTTTTTTGGTTGCGTGGTCTTATTTTAAGCCACCTAATCCGTACCTAGAGGGACACCCCATGTCTAAAGAAAAATTTGAACGTACGAAAC
This sequence comes from Vibrio sp. 10N.247.311.13, assembly GCF_041467595.1. NCBI lineage: Bacteria > Pseudomonadati > Pseudomonadota > Gammaproteobacteria > Vibrionales > Vibrionaceae > Vibrio > Vibrio sp. 10N.247.311.13. The sequence continues at coordinate 6,168 of NZ_JBFSUX010000105.1, forward strand.
CGCACGTAAACGTTGGTACTATCGG
>NZ_JBFSUX010000106.1:0-5586 GCF_041467595.1 Vibrio sp. 10N.247.311.13
GCCACATATAACACTGCTTCTCTTCTTTGAGCACATTGAGCGGCGTTTCATCCGCTTGAACCACCACTTGTTGAAGTAGGTGCTCTTTCAAGGCGGCATACAGCGGGGCGAACTTCTCACTGACTTGGATGACCCACCTAGCCATGGTGGTACGTGATAGCTCGATACCCGACTGGGTAAACAGCGATTCTTGACGATAAAGTGGCATCGCGTATTGGTATTTTCCAAGAATGATGTTGGTCAGCAAACTTTCTGTGGCGAAGCTTTTAGGGATGAGGCTCTGAGGGGATGGCTTCTGAACGATTCGGCTGCTGTCGCCTGTTTTCTCGCACTGACGACAAGCATATTTAGGTTATCAAGCTGTCCGTTCTTAATCATAGTCCAAAGATCTACCCCTGCAAGAGTAGCTTTTGCTCCTTCATCAGATTTCCACCCTAGGCACTGGTGCATTTTACCTTTCACTCTACGGTGACTTTGTTCAGATACATTACCTGAAGCACTTCAATTAGATTGAGCATCTTCCCCGTTAACCAAAGGCTGACGTTGATATTATGTAACGCTAATGCGTTAGCACCACTCTTATCTATCACGACCTTTTCGGGCAAGCCTTTATGGCTAATTGCCTGGTGAAGAAGGCGCGAGCTGCCTTCTCGTCACGGTATTCGCACAGTAAAAAATCAATCACATTACCGCATTTATCAACGGCTCGGTAATAATACTTCCACTGGCCTTTGACGTTAATGTAAGTCTCATCCATCCGCTACGAAGTAGCGACAGGCTTCTTTCTTCGGTGTGCTCTGTGCTCCAATAGTGGGGCGTATTTGATAACCCACCGATTGATGGTTGAGTGATCAACATCGATACCTCGCTCATTGAGTATCTCTTCGGTTTCACGGTAGATCAGCTTATAAGAAACGTAATAACGAACAGCCGGAAGAATGATGTCGGAAGGAAAGTGGCGCCTGTAAATTTGATGGCCATAGCGTCGGCAGTGGTGAATTTTGATGAAGAGTTTAACCTATCACCACTGTTTACGACAGAACCTGTAATTGTAATATTGTCCACCTTTTCTGATTTTTAAGTCTAATATTAGAAGATTGATTTTGGTATTCAAAGCGTGATAGCAATGTTCTTTACTTTCGATATTGAAGAGGTAAGTGATGACAAAAGCATTTTTGGTTTTGATCGGAGTTGTACTTTTCGGTTGTCGTGATGATTCTACTGAGTTCAGCTTTACCCCTGCTCCTGAAGAGGAATCACCTCAACCCATTACTTTTGAGGCTCAAATAGGTGAAGTGACTATACAAGGCCTCAAAGAACCAATAATCACAGTCGCCCCTTCACTTTCTGCGACTGAAGACGGTACCTCACTGGTTACAATAGAAACGTTCAAAGGGATACCTTATGCTTACTCGGGCGATAGTAGCGAAGGTGATTTTTTCTTCGGTGCGCCTGACCGTTTTGAACACAGTGTGATGCTGCCTCTAGCACAAGCGGTGACCGAAAATAATTCGTATACAGACTTTGGGAATATATGCCCTCAGTTTGGCTCAACAGAATTGTACTCAGAGACCTGCCTTTACTTGAACGTATGGAGACCTAATAATGCGACTTCAGGTGATTTATTACCTGTGTATGTTTATATCCATAGTGGTTCGTTTGAAACGGGATCTGGACACCTGCCCAATATAATTCCAGATGTCGCCGTTGCACAAAGTACAATGAGTGATAACCCCTTTATCGCTGTTACTTTTAACTACCGTCTTGGTTTATTGGGAAAACGGTGGGTTGAAGATGCAGGTCAAACGAAAGGGGGCAACTTTGCGGTTGGTGATCAAAAGCGAGCTCTAGAGTGGGTTAGCCAACATATCGAAGACTTTGGCGGAGATAGTACAAACGTCACTGTATTTGGGCAAGGTGCTGGTGCGACATCAATTAATGCGCTTCAGCAAACAACCAGTGGAGAGCGCGATCCTGAAGATGATATTGCCGGTAATTTCTTTAGCAGAGCGATTATGCAAAGTTTACCGCTCGGACTTTCATTTGAATCATACGCTGCAGCGAAAGACCAATACGACACTTTAGAAACTGCAATGGCAACGCTGTATCCTGATTTAAGTATTAACCAATTGACGGTTGATCAGATTTTAGAACTACAAAAACAAGTAAAAGCAGAAATAACGGGACGCTTGTTTGGTTTACCTGACCAAACCATCGAAAGTATGGTCAGTGACATCTTGGGCTGGATTGAAGATGGCGATAGCACGGAATCGATTGTGGCGAAGCTTACTTTGAAATACGCATCGGATATTGCAGCAATCGAACCGCGAGCGAAATTACTTCCCTTTTCACCCTACATTGAGTCCCATCGTGAGTGCATAAAGACATTCCTTGGGGTTTGCACAGAATATGAGGAATACCCAGGCTATCACGTAACAAGCCTCGCTCATGAAGCTCCTTTAACCGTCCCTTCTATTATAGGATTTAATAACAATGAAACGGATAGTTATATAGCGGAGTTAAAGTTACTATTCTTGATTAATATAGAATTATTACCGGGTATTAAATTACTTGATGTTGTTCTATTTTTAATAGGAGATAGTGATGATATTCGTGATTTGCCACAAATAGCAGATATACCTGCGTACACGTTAATATCATCAATCCTATATGTAGATCGGTTGACCGACACGCCTTTACGCTTTGATGATTTCTCACCATCGGAAAATCCTACCACTTTAGATGGGGTATCAGAAGAGATAAGAAAGTTTAATCAATTAAATAATCAATTGATATATAAATGTGCTATTCGTGATTACGCAAAAGAAGTCGATCATGACATCACTCCTATCATTTATCATTTTGACTATGTCGCAAGTTTTAATAACCAGCTGATTGAAGACTCTATTTTTGACACAATAGGTAATTTGGCTTGCTTCGGTGGAAAAGCCTGTAACCAAGCTGAAATTCCTTTTGTATTTAATCGATTATATAACCAAATCGGATCGAAGATAGCGCCTGATGAAGGTGACCTTCTTCTTATGGGAGAAGTATCGAGTTTGTGGTTTAGCGATGAATTATTCAACCCTGAATATCGATACCAAGAAGATACAGATAACATATTGGTGATAGTTAATAATGCCACGGATGATGGTGGCGAAATAAACAAGAATATTACAGCGTGGGATGCTACGATAAATATGGGTATTGATGCTAGCACATCACAAGGTATTTGTGATGCTATTTACTAAGTCGTCTTTTATTACAGTGAGGTAGGAATGATGCTACATAGAGTTTGTTGGATAGAGATGAAAGTAAATCATCGAAATTTTTTTTTATTTTATTTCGTAGATCTTGGTGCGTAAGTTTCTTTTCTTTTATTTTGATACTCTCTAATATTGCTAATGCAAAAGAAGCTTCGATTTTTGAGCAGTATGGCATACCGGAACACCTACCTAAGTATGGTATTAGTACTTTATCTCAAGGTGATCATATTGTTGAGCACGTTCGTAAAGTCACTTCAATTAATGAGGAGGCTTCATCTTCATCTTTTTATTTAGTGCAAACAACAGATTTAAAGGGAAATATTGATTTGAGGATTAAATATTTTCAGGATCAAATTTCTCAAATCGATGGTGAACCTTCACTCTCAGAAGATGGTGGAGCGATAGACTCCATTGAATATTTGACTAAAACAGAATATCGACTTCGCGCCTACTCAGATAGTTACGATCGGTCTTCGGTTACCGTTGAAGAATTAGATGAACGTCGTGCAATTGTACGTTTTAACTATTCTAAGTATCAACTACCTCAAGATGTCGCCTATTTTCGTTTCATGCGAGTTGAGATAAGTGTTGAAGATCGCAAGCCTGTTAAAATGGTGATCACTAATTCGCAACCATTTACCTATGGTACTTATAGAATTGAGGATTATAGACAAGAAATCTTAATCAGTGAGCGTTACAATGGTCAATTTTACGTTAAAAGCAAAACCATTGTGGCAAACGGAGTAACTAGAAAAAAAGAAAAGCTTACTCTGTCATTGCTCATGACTCCCGTCGCTTTTTATGACGATGTAGATGGTGTCGAAGTTCTAGATAGTGAAAAGCTTGAAGAAGCATCAGATCCTCGTATTCGAGAAGAAAAGGTCGAGGTCAGTAGTTTTTTCCCACTGATGGGAGACTTAGTCCGTAGACAAGGTATTGATATTCCTCTTCCATACGGTTTTTCTGTCGCTTATCGCAATCAAGATATGGATCTTGGCTTTCAATCTTTTAATTTAGGTCTCGGAGCATTAGGCCTTCAGAATTTAGATAAGGACTTTGAACCGACAGAGACCTTCGCCAAAGTTAATGCTGAGAGTTTTAGTATAAGGGGAGATGTCTATATTTTGCCTTTCTGGAATGTTTACGCTTTAGCTGGAAAGATTAAAGTTAAGGCAACCATTGATGCGCAATATACATCGGAGAGTTTAAACGAAGTTAAAGATAGTTTAAACGGCATCGATCCTGGATTAGGTGATGCCTTATGTAGTGCGCTAAGCAATGAAGGACTCCCTCTGTGTAGCCCTGGTCGATTGAAGCTTCCTTTAAGTCTTGACTATGATCTGTTAGGTGTGGGTACTACACTAGCCGTCGGGTATAAAGAATTTTTCGCCACGCTTAATATGACCGCATCTCAAACACGATTAGAGGGCTCTTCGAGCTGGGGTGATACTCTGTTTGTTGCTCAACCAATGGTTGGTTATCAGCTTGTTGATTATAGAGCTCAGTTATTAATTGGTGCTGAATATCAAGGCTTAGATTCTACGTTAGCCGGTAATCTAGGTTATGTAGATGCGTTACAAGGTGAGTTCACTTATGACGTTGATGTTTCTCTAAATCAATGGGCTTATTTGATTGGTTTTAATAAGCAAATAGGTAAACACTATAATATCACAGCCCTTTATAATAAAGGTGAAACAAGAGAAGCATATACAGTTAGTTTGGGCTATCGATGGTAAATGATTGTGTTAATACTAAGCTGAAATATGGGGAGTATCCGTAGCTCAATTTATTTAACATTAATCTAACAATGTGGCCATGGAACATCTTAGTTTCTTATGGCCATTTTTTTGTTCGGGTAGCATTCTGATTTAAAGGCTCTCCGCCACTTGAAACGCAACACCTCACCCGCGAGAAGAGATGCATCAAGCACTTGCGTATTTTCATCCAAGCACATCGAAGTTGATTATAATCGAACAAGAAGGACAGTGCTCTTGGATATCTAAGCCCAGTTAACTTTAAAAAACAATATGTCGCTTATGCGTATTTAGGTGATTGCGATCGGCTGTTTCCCCCGTGTCAGCATAGTTGTCGTCTAGATTTTTAAGGGGATAACAATGCCAGCTAATCCGTAAGCGTGCCATGAACACCGCATTCTAATCTTTCAGCACGAAGAATAAGATCAACTCTCCAACCCAAAGGAGAGTTGAAATGGCAAAACGACGTACCAACCTAGAATGGCAATCACTGTTTGAGCAATATGAAAGCAGCAGTGTTACCCAACGCGCTTTTTGTGAAGAGCATGGACTGAGTTTATCCACGT
>NZ_JBFSUX010000107.1:0-5290 GCF_041467595.1 Vibrio sp. 10N.247.311.13
ATTTGAAGTAGCCATAATTCGTCCTCAATGTGTAAACACATTTCAGGACGGGACATTGAAAGAATTTAAAGCCTCGCATATTTTATGCGGGGCTTTTTTATTGGATCTGCTCCGTCGAGCATGTCTTTGGTCAAATCTCTCTCGTTGACTGAGTTTCTTCGGTACTAGGTCGTCAATTTAGTTCTGCTTTTCCACGGCAAGATATAGTGGAATATTCTTCATTTTATCGAATTCCCACTAAAATCCTGCCCAAGGGTGTCTTTTCTACAAGAAAACTAGTCGAAGCCTTAACCATGATCTACAATACGGCAAAATTCTAACTCGACTATTTTCAGGAAGAGCTGCATGTACATGAGCACTGATGAGGTTCGCAACGCGTTCCTTAAGTTCTTTGAGAGCAAAGAACACCAAATCGTAGACAGTTCATCGTTAGTTCCACATAACGATCCAACCCTGCTATTTACTAACGCAGGTATGAACCAATTCAAAGATTGCTTCTTAGGCGCCGAAAAGCGTGCCTACACTCGAGCAACTACGGCTCAGCGTTGTGTACGTGCGGGTGGTAAACACAATGACCTTGAAAACGTAGGTTTCACGGCTCGTCACCACACGTTCTTCGAAATGCTAGGCAACTTCAGCTTTGGCGACTACTTCAAAGAAGAAGCGATTGGATTTGCTTGGGAATTCCTGACTGAAACTCTTCAACTGCCAAAAGACCGCCTGCTGGTAACGGTATACGAGACAGATGATGAAGCATTCGATATCTGGAACAAGAAAGTAGGTGTTCCTGCTGACCGTATCGTTCGCATTGGCGACAAAGAAGGCGGTAAACAGTTCGAGTCTGATAACTTCTGGACGATGGGTGACACAGGTCCTTGTGGTCCATGTACTGAAATCTTCTACGATCACGGTGAGCACATCTGGGGCGGCCGTCCTGGTACACCTGAAGAAGATGGTGACCGTTTCATCGAGATCTGGAACAACGTATTCATGCAGTTCAACCGTCACGCTGACGGCACAATGGAACCGCTACCTAAGCCTGCTGTAGATACAGGTATGGGTATTGAGCGTATTTCTGCAATCATGCAGGGCGTTCACTCTAACTACGAAATTGATGTATTCCAAAAGCTAATCAAAGCGACTGCGGAAGTTGTTGGTCATGACGATCTATCTAACCAATCGCTACGCGTTATTGCTGACCACATCCGTTCTTGTTCATTCCTAATTGCTGACGGTGTTATGCCTTCAAACGAAGGTCGTGGCTACGTTCTACGTCGTATCATCCGTCGTGCAGTTCGTCACGGTAACAAGCTTGGCGCACAAGGCGTGTTCTTCCACAAACTTGTGGGCGTACTGGCTGAAGTGATGGGCTCTGCGGCAGATGAACTTAAGAAACAGCAAGAGCTGGTTGAAAAAGTACTTCGCATTGAGGAAGAGAACTTTGGTCGTACGCTAGAGCGCGGCATGGTTATTCTTAATGACGCACTAGATGCACTTGAAGGCAAAGAGCTTGACGGCGAAACAGTTTTCAAACTTTACGATACATACGGCTTCCCAGCTGACCTTACTAACGATGTAGCTCGCGAACGCGATTTTACTATCGATGAAGAAGGCTTTGAGAAGGCGATGGAAGCACAGCGTAAGCGTGCACGTGAAGCAGGCCAATTCGGCACGGATTACAACGCGACAATCAAAGTAGACACCAACACTGAGTTCTGTGGTTACACAGCAACTGAAGGTGCTGGTGAAATCTCTGCGCTATTCGTTGACGGCGAAGAAGTATCTTCACTATCGGCTGGCGACAAAGCAATCATCATCCTTGAAGAGACACCATTCTACGCTGAGTCAGGCGGTCAATGTGGTGATGCTGGTACACTAAAAACAGCGTCGGGTCTTTTCAAAGTACAAGACACTCAGAAGCTAGGTAACGCATTTGCGCACCACGGTGAGCTAGTTGAAGGTGTATTTGCTAAGGGCGATAAAGTAGAAGCAACGGTTGACGCTGAGCGTCGAGCTGCTATCTCACTAAACCACTCTGCCACTCACTTACTTCACTCTGCATTGCGCGAAGTGCTAGGTGAGCACGTTGCTCAGAAAGGTTCTTTAGTTAAGCCAGATAACCTACGTTTTGACTTCTCTAACCTTGAAGCGGTAACACCAGCACAGATTAAAGAAGTAGAGCGTCTAGTTAACGCACAAGTTCGTAAGAACCATGTGATTGAAACGAACATCATGGACATCGAGTCAGCGAAAGAAAAAGGTGCAATGGCACTGTTTGGCGAGAAGTACGATGATGAAGTTCGCGTTCTATCTATGGGCGATTTCTCTACTGAACTTTGTGGTGGTATCCACGCTTCAAACACAGGTGATATCGGCCTATTCAAGATCACTTCTGAAGGTGGTATTGCTGCGGGTATTCGTCGTATTGAAGCGGTAACAGGTGAAGCTGCACTAGATGCAGTAGAAGCTCAAGCTAACGCTTACGAAGAGAAACTGGCTGAGTCAGCTAAGAAAGCGAAATCGCTAGAGAAAGAAATCCAACTGCTTAAAGAAAAGATGGCTGCTGCAGAAAGCGCAAACATCATGGGCAAAGTAGAAGACATCTCTGGTACTAAAGTTTTGGTTGCTGCAATTGAAGGCGCAGACAACAAGAACCTACGTACTATGGTTGATAACGCTAAAAACCAAGTAGGTAGCGGCATCATCCTGATCGCGAACGTAGCAGACGGTAAAGTTGGCTTGATTGCTGGTGTAACCAAAGACCTAATCGGCAAAGTAAAAGCGGGTGATCTCGTCAAGATGGTTGCTGAGCAAGTTGGCGGTAAAGGCGGCGGTCGTCCAGATATGGCTCAAGCGGGCGGTACAGACGTTGCAGCACTGCCAGAAGCGCTTAAATCTGTGCGTACTTGGCTAGAAGAGCGTCTTTAAGCTTAAGTAATTGATACAAAGATGCCCAATCAGTTGATTGGGCATCTTTTATTTTGCCTATTGGAAGTGTGTTTAAACAAGGTTTGATTGAGATTAACCAAGAAGTCTAATGGTGGCGTTAGACTCCTTGGTTAATTTTTTATTGCTTCGCCCTGACGCGGAGTGTGTGTTTTTTTGTCATATATAGACATTGGTCTTGGGAAGGTGAGGACGGGTGAAAATGCCTCTTATCGTGCAGAAATTTGGTGGAACGTCGGTGGGTTCAATTGAACGAATCCATCATGTAGCAGAAAAAATCATTGAAGCGAAAAATGAAGGGAACCAGATCGTGGTTGTCGTTTCTGCTATGTCTGGTGAAACAAATCGGTTAGTTAATTTAGCCACGCAAGTTGATAGCGTACCAAACGCTAGAGAACTGGATGTGTTGTTAACGGCTGGCGAGCAAGTTTCCATGGCCTTGTTAGCAATGACGTTACACAAGTTAGGTTATGAAGCGACATCGATGACTGGCTATCAAGCCAAGATACACACGGATTCTAATCATAATAATGCAGCGATTGAGCGTATTGATACTGCTCCGATTCAAGCTCTGCTAGATGACAACCAGATTGTTATTGTTGCAGGCTTTCAAGGATTCAATGCGAAAGGTGATATCACGACATTAGGCCGCGGTGGTTCAGATACTACAGCGGTCGCGCTTGCAGGTGCCTTGCAGGCGAAAGAATGCCAGATCTATACTGATGTAGATGGTGTTTACTCTTGTGACCCTAGAGTCGTAAAACAATCTCAGAAATTAGATACTTTAGACTTTCCTTCTATGGAAGAGATGGCTCGCCGAGGCGCTAAGGTATTGCACCTTCCTTGTGTTCAGTATGCATGGCAGCACAACGTGTCATTGCGAGTGCTTTCAAGCTTTGAACAAGGCGAAGGCACATTGATCGCGGGTAATCAGTGTTTGAATGATATTGCTGGCATCGCCATCCAAAGAGATATGGTGCGTATCGAGTGTTTGAATGAAGATTTACCGTCTTTCATTTCACATTGCCAACTGTTGGGGATCGAAGTCTGTAGTGTGATCGAGGAAACAGAACGGGCAGCACTCATTATTAAACAAGACATAAGTGCCAAATTAAAACTAGTTTTTGCTGAGAAAATCCGTAATAGTGAACAGGTTAGTTTGTTAACTGTGGTAGGAAGCCGAACACAAGAAATTGTGGTCAGTTCACATGGATTGTTGTCTGAAGGCGAAATTGATGTACAGCATCACTTATTGCAGCAGCAGTCTTTAACTTTGGTGATATCACCAACGCAAGTCGATATGGCTGCTAACATATTACACAATGCATACATCGTAGCGCGTGAAACACAGGGTTATCCTAAAAAAGAAGTGCATTTTGGTTAAATAAACTCAATCGATAGTTTACGAAAATATAACTTTTGTTGGATAATGCTCTCGTAGCTAGATAAATTTAGAGATTACTCAAGGAGCAAAGAATGCTAATTTTGACTCGCCGCGTTGGCGAAACACTGATGATTGGTGATGAAGTAACAGTTACTGTACTAGGCGTTAAAGGTAACCAAGTACGTATCGGTGTTAACGCACCTAAAGAAGTATCTGTTCACCGTGAAGAGATCTACATGCGCATTCAAGCTGAAAAAGGTAATGGTAACGTTGCATCTGGCAACTACTAATACTTTTGCGTAGAGAAGAGGCTAGCATTGTTGCTAGCCTTTTTTGATCTTGGGGAACCGAAACACTGATTGGGACATAGATGGGTTGGATAACGGATCGGTCTCAAAGTGGTGAAGTGAATGCTTTGTGATGCTGCGAGATACAGACAAGGTTGAACAGAACTGTTGCTCTGTATTTTGTTTGGCAAAACTCAAGATTTATTCGCTTCCCCTATGGCGAAAATACGCATCCCGTAGTATTGTGCCATCAGCAGTAGCACTTGCTGCTGGAGAAATTAGATAATTGTTTTCGGCTGTTTATTATTGCCAATCTTTCACCTTAATTTTTAAGGGAAAAAGCGCGATTTGAATCTTATAAGTTCAATTTGCAAGCGCTTTGATTAAATAGCAAACGGTTGAGTGTTTTTGTCCAATTTTTTTCAATAAAGTGTTTGACATATTTTCGGTAAAACGTAATATGTGCCTCCGCAAGACGGTGAGGTGGCCGAGAGGCCGAAGGCGCTCCCCTGCTAAGGGAGTATGTGGTTTGTAGCTGCATCGAGGGTTCGAATCCCTCCCTCACCGCCATTTCTTGCGAGTCTAAAATTAGCAATTTAGACAATGTAAATGTGCGTCCTTAGCTCAGCTGGATAGAGTACCTGGCTACGAACCAGGCGGTCGGAGGTTCGAA
>NZ_JBFSUX010000108.1:0-4923 GCF_041467595.1 Vibrio sp. 10N.247.311.13
TCGGGCACGAGTCTTCTTTGGGTTATAAATTGAACAAAGTGTGCTCGCGCCCTGGGGTTAATAGTGCGCTTACTTTTAAATAGATTGAACTGTAATATTTCCTTACAAATTAGAGAGTTAATTAATTGCTATATATACAGTATTTACGGAGACTTATAAGGTGAATTTCAATAACTTGCAGTATGATTCTTTACACAGATCGTCTGTTTTATGCACTATTCTAATTAGAAAATATAGCTATGAATAATAAAGTAACGTTTTCATTTGTTTTTTTAATGACCCTATCGGGATGCTCCAGTCACCAGCAGCATACTCAGGTTATTGAGCAAGCCAATAGTTACGACATAGTTCATCAGTCTGGGAATAATAATCCTGATGTGAACAACAAAGTGTTACTAATTAATGAAGTCTCTATTAATGAACAGTTAGATCATATTGAAACCGGTCGTTATTTCGCCAAAGACAGCGGTGATAATACTTACTATATTTTTGATAGTAAGAATATTGATGACTCAAGTCTCGAGTTAACTAAGCTTATTGAACAGACTCGCTTAGCCAGCGATTACGGGTATGTTGGTGCTTATAACGCTATTGATACAGCTGGATTTATGGTCAGTAGTTCAACTTTGAACCCGAATACTACTCTGGCGTTAAACTCGATTAAAAATTTATATTATAGCCATTCAAAATATAATGATGAAAGATTGTTCATCATTATTACTGGTCATACCGACTCCTCAGGTTCGTGGCAATACAATAAGCAGTTATCACGAGATCGTGCCGACTCAGCGGCGCGCTACTTAATGGCACAAGGCGTTCCGAATGAAGCGTTATTACGTATGGCAGCAGGGCCTGATTACCCGATTGCTAAAAACGATAGTGTAGAAAATAAAGCGAAGAACCGTCGTGTGGAGTTCTTTATTACTCATGATGTGAATTTCATTAGTGATTACTATCGTTCAGCACCTTGCTTCTCTAATGGCTGTGAATCCAGAGAGCTTCAGGCTGTTGGTTATGCACGTGATGGCAAGGTCACGACGAACTCTCGTCACATTCCAACCGAACTGAAAACAATTCGTGTGGCGAAAGAGCCAGAAGAAGTTCGCAGTTTTGAAGCTGAAGAGTTACAGCAAGAGCGTACCCAGTCTGAAAAAAACATTCGTTATCGTTCTTTGTCGCTGCCGCCAACGCGTGGTTAAACGACACTTCGTTACATCATAGGCAAAACCAAGGTAGAAGGATTTATCTAGGTTTCGTAATTTTGGCTCTTAGTATAGATAGTTATTGGGCATGAATAAGCAATATTTTTATTATTTACTTTTAATATTGGCACTATCAGGCTGCTCTTCTCCTGAGCGTGTGGATTATATAGATAAAGAAAACCAACCAGTCGAGGGTATGCAAGAGACCGCTTTAACTCGCAAAGAAGAGGCGCTTTCTGAGGTAGAAAAGGACTTTTCTTGGGTGGCTGAAGTGGGTGATGATGAGCTGTACTTTCCTGTTGAGAAGGCGGGGGGCTATGTGCATTTCTACCCAAGCCAGCAGGCAGGGGAGCCGCTTAATGAACTGGGAGATGGGATTGCGATTTTACGTAATTTATCGGCCAGCTCTGGCTTTGCCGTTAATAGCGATAAGTTGAATAGTGACATAAAAGCTCAGCTAGCCGAGGTTGCGGTGACTTATCATGAAAGGCAAGCGGCGCGTGATAATCAGCTTTTAGTGATTACTGGTCATACTGATGCGTCTGGCTCATGGGCTCATAATATTGATTTATCGCTAAGGCGAGCACTGTCAACCGCTCGTTACCTAGAGCAGCAAGGAGTGCTACATAATTCACTCGTTTTGATCGCGGGTGGTCCTGATTATCCTATCGCAAAAAATAACAGTCAAAGTAATAAGGCCCGCAATCGCCGTGTGGAGATCTTGATGACTGAAAATGAGCAGTTTGCTTCTCACTTATACCGTCATTATCGCTGCGCCGGGCAATCATGTAATGCTCGTTCTATGGAAGTATGGGCTTATTCCCGTGATAAGAAAGTGAGTAGTGATCTACGTGACTTTGAGTCTTTTAGTGAGCTTCGTTCTGATTTGGAGCTATTGGCAAAAGAACGTACGGGGCCACAAGTAAGAAGAACCTTTAGAAAGGCACCATTTTCGGTGTTTATATACCGAGAGTTCGATATAAAAAAATATATTAGTAAATAGAATTAGAAGATTTTACTACTTTAATATTTAATCATTTTGATACGTTAGGGCGAGAAATATACATGCAACAGGTGAAAACGGATATTGAAAAATTTATGGTGCAGCGACCGCTTGAAAGTGCGGTTATAGCCAAGGACCTTAGTCAGGATATTCAGCGTAAGGTTCGTGAGGAAGTGGAAGCTGCAGAGCAAACGAACTTGGTTGTTACTGACCATAATTCACACACCAATGGAATGCTATCTGTTATTCGCGATCCTCTTGAGCATTTGGGGCGTTGGTACTCTGATTTTTCTCAATTGCAAACTCGTTTACGTAAACATGCTGATGAGTCAGCATACATGAAGAAAGATACTGAGTATCAGCAAGTTTGTAACACGAAAGCCGATGCTTTAGCGGCGAAAAAAACCAGCTATGTTCAGGAAAGTGGCTATCAAGATGCGAAAGATGAGTTAGAAAAAACCAAAACGCGTTACGATAAAATGTTTAATTCTGCCGGTGGTAAGCCGCCGAGAAAAGTGAACCCGCTGATTTACTCGCTGGGTCTGCTTATTCCTAGTGTGCCAGAGTTTTGGATGAACTATGAAACGTTAGGTGAACTGCTGAATATTCCTCTGTTTGCTTTAGCGTTAGCGTTTGTGAGTGCCATTGTTACTGCGGCAGCGGCTCACTTTCATGGCAAGTTCTTAAAACAACGTTTAGAGCTGATGGGACCGGATGTTGAATCTCGTGAAAAGCGACAACACTATCGAATGCAGGCTTTTGCTTGGTTGGCGTTAATTTCGATTACGGTCGGTATCTTAATGGTTCGTTATCAAGCGATTGCTCGTGAATTAGCCGCGGTTGATATGGGTATGTGGGGCGATGCATCGGCATCTCAAGAGTCGGCAATGATGCTGTTATTCCCATTCATCATTTTCTCTATTGCACCTTGGTTTATCAGTATGTTCTGTGCCTATGTGTTAAATGATGCCAAACCATCTTACCAGGAAGCGCAAAAAGATTTCACCAGTGCTCGTGAGCGTTTTAACCGTTTGGATAAGGGTTTGAATAAAGAGTTAAACCAGGTTGAAGCGAAATTTTCTAAGCAGATCGCTGAGCTAGCGAATGCGCAAGAAGCTGAATTGATGGAATTGAAAAAGATTGAGCGTTTGCAAGAAGAGTTGGCCAATCATGCTGATGGTATTCTTGGTCAGGTGCATAAAGAGGTTAACCGCAACTTACGTACTTACCACAATAATCTAGTGATGCAGCTTCGTGCTAAGCAGCTTGAGGAAGTGAAAATTGGTGCGGAGATGAAGAGTTTAGATACTTACTACAAGCATGATATTGCGATTAGTAAAGACCAATTAATGAGTATGGTTGCGTAATTCCATGAAAAATATGATGAATAAAATTAAATCTGCCGCGCTACTGACTGCGCTGTGTGCGCCACAAGCTTTTGCTTCTGGGATGATTAATACGGGTGGCTTTGATGCTGCTAAGTACTGTCTTAGTGAGGGGGCGCCTCGTCAAACTTATTTGGTGATTGATACGACGTCCATTCCAAACAATAGTGCCAGTTGGGCGCAAGATATTATGCAAACTCTACCGCCGTCATATTTGCCAAGTGAAGAGATTGGTATCTATTATCTTTCTCCAAATGGCGATATGTCTCATGCCTTTACGACTTGTTTTCCTAATGTGAATGCATTAGAAAGCGGCGGTTTATTGCGAGCGGCTCCTGAACGCGTTATCCGTGATGATATGCCAAAGTTGACGCGTTTAATGCAACGTGGATTAGGTGAAGCGATGCAGGCGAGTCCTCATACAGCACAACCGGATTATGACCGTGCTGTGCCTGAAAAGGATTTAGCGCGTAGTTTGTTTCAAGTGACTAATGATATCCGTTTGAACTCAACACCAATTCGTTTGGTAGTTTATTCTGATGGCATTCAAAATAGCTCAGATGTTTCATTAACGGACTTAAGTGATAGCGATGCAGCAAAAGAAGCGGGTATTGTTCTAGCGGGCAAGCACAATGCTAACTTTAATAATGCGACGGTGTATTTCCACGGGATTGATTCAACGGGTGTGCGTAATGCTCACTTAGCTGCGTTTTGGGAAAGTTACTTGCAAGCTAGTGCTGGTCACTTGAAGAGTTTTTCTTCTAACTTACCAGGTATGAATCGCACGCAATATAATATGCCGGCTATTTCTGACAGTTACTCTGGTGTGATTAAGTCTCAAGGCGTTGAAACGCTGTTTAAATTGCGTATTGAGCGCCCGGAAGGTTTGTCTCGTGGTGAAATTAATCAAGCGTTTGCGAGTATTAATGGCTACGGCATGATGCTAAATGGCAGCTTTGAAATGAAAGGTAATAAGGTTGAGTACAAACTGGAGATTGTTCAGCATCACTCAGGGCTTGATTTTGAATCGGGTGATAGCATTGTTTTGACAGAGAGTGGACAAAAGGCGTCTGGCTTTATTGGTGATTTGAATCCATCGACAATGCAAGCGGATACCAACAATAAGTTCCAGTTCGATCTTGTGTTGGAAAAAGATAACTTCTTAATGTTCTAAATCTTGTAAGCGCTTTTCGTTTCGAAAGCGCTTTAAGGTATTACAAATAGCCTAATTCATACCTCAACGATCGATGTTGAAGTGTATCGATTAGGCTTTCTTTTGGTTCATCGCGGCTTTCCGGGGAAAGCCGCTTTTATCTTCAAGAAGAAGTAGTCG
>NZ_JBFSUX010000109.1:0-4742 GCF_041467595.1 Vibrio sp. 10N.247.311.13
ATCCACTGTTGTCAGCGGGAGCTATTGTTGACAAAAGAGGGAGTCCATGTAGCCCTGTTAAGGTGTGAGCAACGCAATACCAATGCTACCGCATACCACCTTAAACACTAAAATCAACGCATAGTAAAAATGCCACGCGTTGCGAATCACTCTTAAACAGTTTGTATGGATAATAAGCACTCCAATCGGGTAATGTGAGACCCAGGCTTTAGCTGCAACTAAAGCTTTCTATGTAGTAGTTCGTTTAAACGCTGGCTCCTCTATCGAGAGACCGATAACAAACATGAACGCTACATAGGACTTCAAGCATAAACCTCGAATAGTCGACTGGGTCTCGAACCCGCATTACGCAAGCATGAGTTAGCTTATTATGAATACCAAAATCAATCAAAGCATCAACGTTGGAGTTGATACCGGCAAAACACAATTAGACATCCACATCAGGCCACTAGACCTATTTTTCTCAGTAGAGAACAATGATAAAGGCATCAAAAAAGCACTCAAAACGATTAAGAGTCACAGTCCTGAACGAATCGTTATTGAAGCAACAGGCCGATTAGAAATGCCTTTTGTTCTTGCATGTGCAGAGGCTCAATTACCTATTGTCAGAGCAAACCCTGTCCACATAAAACGGTTCGCTGGTGCTATTGGCCGCAGAGCCAAAAATGATCGTTTAGATGCAGAATTGATTGCTCACTATGGAGAAGCAATCAAACCAGCTCTTACTGTCATAAAGCCAAAAAACATACGCCTAATGAGTAACTTAGTCATTCGCCGAAACCAGTTGTTATCCATGCAAACCATGGAAAAGAACCGAATCCAGATACTTCCCGCTTCTCTCCATCCGACTATCAAACCGATGCTAACCACGATAAAAAATCAAATCACCAAGTTAGAAGAAAAGCTCGTTAAACTCATTGAAGATAGCCCTGAATATCAGGCTAAAAACACAATATTGCAGAGCGTCCCTGGAATAGGAAACATTGCCGCTGCATCAATAATTAGCAACGTACCAGAACTTGGCTACATCACAAATAAACAAGCGGCATCACTAATTGGTGTCGCTCCAATAACACGCGAAAGTGGGCGCTACAAAGGTAAGCGCGTGATCCAAGGCGGTCGAGCGCAAGTACGCACAGTGTTATATATGGCAATGATGTCAGCCATGCAATGTAACCCCGTATTCAAAGCAACTTATGCTCGACTTGTAGCTGCCGGAAAGCCTAAGAAAGTCGCAATAATCGCGTGTGTTCGAAAGATGGTTGTGACTCTTAACTCTATGCTGAGAGATGGCGCCATGTGGGATGAAAACACTGCAAAAAATTAATCATTGACGCCATAGTCGTTTGTTAGGCTTAAATCTCAGCACGTTCACGAACATCTTTGTGCGCAACACCTTGTAGCTTTTTAATTATTGTTGAAAGCGCGTTCAAATTTGCACGAGCATGAAAAGTATCTGTTTTATCACGCATATTTACATCATAAAACTCAAAGTAAACTTTGCTCATTAACTCTGATTTATCCTTAATTCCTTCAGGTACATCTACCTTAACATTACCATGACCTAATGAATTCCTAATTCGTTTTATAACGTACCTAATAGAAGGGTTTGCTTTTTTAGGAGCTTGGTATTCAATTTGTGAAAGCCCCCAATCAGTTAAATGTTCATCCGATGAATCATTTGGAATCAAATCAAACCAGCGCTCTTTAGTTAAAAGGATTCCCGTATATAAATACGATGTTAGTATGCCTAAATTAAAAGGAATCTTATGTTCTTTACTACCGCTGTTAGCTAACCATTGTGTGTAAAACTCTGACACACTGATTTCTGAACCTTTTTCGCTAAAAATTAAGTCTGATATTTCTTTCAAGAAGTCTACAGAGAACATGCTACCTGTTACTAAATCTATTGCATCTTTTTCACTTTCAAAGTCATCAAAACTCATTACTTACTCCTTGAAGCCTAGACATAATGACCCCCACGAAAGGTGCTAGCCTCCAATATCGTGGGTTAGCTTAAAGCCAGAGCCATAATTAGTGCGTCAAACAACTAAATTTGGAGGCTAGCATGAATAAAGATAGCATAATTTTTATTGGCTTAGATACGCATAAGTCATTTATTCAAGTCACTGTATTACAAGAACATCGTGGAGCAAATCCACAACATCTTGGTCGTATTAAATCGAATAAGTCCGCGTTGATTAAATTGGCCAAACAGCTGCAATCCAAGTATCCAAAAGCCACTCTGCACTTTGTCTATGAAGCAGGGCCATGTGGTTACTGGACTTATCGCTTAATGACGAGTCTTGGACACTGCTGCTATGTCGTCGCTCCATCACTTATACCTAAAAAGCCAGGCGATAGAGTTAAAACCGACAAACGAGACGCTGCAAAGCTTGCCAAGCTGTTAAAAGCCGAAGAGCTCACACCCATCTATGTACCGGAAGCAGAAGATGAAGCCATTCGAGACCTCTCGCGTGCCAGAGAAACCGCAATGAAAGATCTCAAAGACACAAAATTCCAACTCAAAGGCTTTCTTCTTCGCAATAATATCCAAGCGACGGTGAATGATAACTGGTCTAAAAAGCATCTACGGTGGCTAACCGACCTCATTCTTCCTCATCATAGTCAGCAAATTGTTTTACAAGAGATGATCATTACCATCAATGAGCGAATGCAACGGCTTCAACGACTCGATAATGAACTACTCCATCAAGTCAAAAACTGGCGATACTATCCTGTGGTGAAAGCCATTCAAGCTATGCGTGGCGTCCGGTTACTCGTAGCTCTCGGCACAATAGCCGAACTGGGTGACTTACGACGATTTGATCATCCAAGAAAGCTTATGGCTTACCTCGGACTCGTTCCAACTGAAAACTCTAGTGGAGGTAAAACTCGTCGTGGCAGCTTAACAAAGTGTGGCAACAGTCGGGCCAGACGGTTGCTGGTCGAAGGCGCACACACCTATAAGCACAAAGCGAACATCTCTGTAGAGCTCCAACTAAGGCAAGAAGGACTGCCTAAAGAGATCGTCGATATCGCTTGGCAGGCCCAGCAAAGGTTATGTCGTCGTTACCAACGACTGCTACAAAAAGGCAAACACCGAAATGTCGTTGTGGTCGCCATCGCTAGAGAGATGATCGCCTACATCTGGGCGATTGCTCGTGAGGTTGTCATCAGCGACGTGGATCCTAAAACTCGAATCGCTCGATTACCGGCATGAAGAAAGAATTAGTGTTATCGCATTGGATAAAGCATCGGGAGTGGCACAAACACCGACGGCGTTAGGACGGCAATATAGCTTCGGCTATATTGAACCACGAGCATAGACTGAAGACAGGTGCCACGACGGAACAAGTAAGGTAGGCTCTACTCATCAAACGATGAGCAATCCACGTATATCAGCATGAGAACCGACGACATTACTTGCTTCATCTATGCGGTAACACTATCCCCTAAGCAACAAGAAAGGCTCTGATAATACAGGAGCAGAAACTTCTACGTTTTTAATTGACAGTGGGGGTCATATCAACGCCTTGCTAAGAGGCGAAAAATGCTTGGCTAAAATTAGCGACGAAGGAGCGCAAGCCAAGCGTTTTGCGTCCTTTTAAGCAACTTGTTAGAAGCACTTATACACAGAAAATATCAGATAATTGCTTCTTAACTTTTTCTTTTGAGTCTCCTGTAACCAAAAATATTTTCTGATTATCTGAGATCTGATTATGCTCTAGTATCAGCTCTTTTGTTCTTTGCGTTACACCTGAGGAAACCACTAGGACACCGCCTTTACCGGAAGCTAAAATCATGTTTAAAAAGTTACGTGCTGTACCAAGTCCGAGTAATCTGCGGTACTTTTTAACTTCAACAATTACATCGTTACCTTGATGATTAACGACAAAGTCATATTCATTTGAGTCTGATTTGTATGGCACATCTAGCTCAGATAGAGCCTCACCAACCATTTTTTCATACTCAAAAGCTGAAGCAGACATTGATCCGCCATGATGATTTATGATTATATCGCCAGATATTATATCTGCTTCTGTTTCTTTATCGGCCTTCAATTTGCCAGCGAGGCTTGATGCACCTACAGCAGCGATAATTGCACCAAGAGCAGAAAATAACCAAGATATAATTGGAACCCAATCAAACTTCTTTTCAATAGGTTTGCTTGGGGGCTTATAACTAGATCTCAGTTTATTTATTGAGGCTAACAGTGATTCTCTTTTCTCAAGCGGAATAAACTTATTTCCCATGAATCGTTCTTGTACTTGGAGAAGAAGTTCTTCAGATGTATACGGGTACGATATTCCCTGTTTAAGTTCTTTCCCGCGAATGAACATTTCGACATCTTCAATTGAAATTGATTTTTCGTAGAAAATTAGTTCTTGCACATCATCCATGAGGCTTTCATGAATGACATTAACTTTCCCTGTAGTAATATCTTTGACATAGTCAGGAACGTACATCAGTGAAAAGTAGAATGTACCTGCAACCCCCAAAGCACCAAACAAGTTCCATGCATTTTTAAATATCCATTTGAAAAATAAATTCAAAGATTTACTCCTAGCTTCGATGTGCTTCTAACGCCCGCTTAAGTGGTGAGCAACGCTACCACGACACTCAATCATGACACCGTAAACACAAAACCAAAACCGCCGAGCGTTGCGAATCCGTCTTAAAGCGTTTGTTGAACGAAGCCGCTACGCGGCAGAGTAAAGCGAGTGCGAACCATACTCTTG
>NZ_JBFSUX010000110.1:0-4641 GCF_041467595.1 Vibrio sp. 10N.247.311.13
ATTTGAAGTAGCCATAATTCGTCCTCAATGTGTAAACACATTTCAGGACGGGACAAGTACCCAGAATGAGGCGAGATAACGCATCGGTCGTCGTTATTCTTAGCGTACCTTCTAGCTTCAATTCCTGTCCAAAAACCTTGTGCTCCAATTCTCTTACTGTGGATTCGATAGCGAGAGCTGACTCCAGAAGCTTTTGCCCTTCAACCGTTAGTTTGTATCCGGTAGGAAGTTTATGGAAAATTCGTAATTTGTGACGATACTCAAAGGTGTCAATACGACGTAAAACGGTGCTGTGGTTTACACCAAGTGCTCTTGCCGCGGCCGACAGGGATCCTTCATTCGCCACTGTTAGAACATATTGCAGGTCATCCCATCTTATGTTGTGCATTTGCGCATATCCAACGTGTTCAATTAGTGAGTTTACCAAAAATTTAGCACAGCTATAGTTATCTCAACAAGGCAACAAACAGAACTGAAGTTCAAAGCATGCACTGATGGCACTTTTAATCTCCCACGCATTGAGCTTCAAAATTGACAATCAGGAGAAAGAAAATGTTAAAGAAAAATCTACTTATCGGTCTAGCGAGTCTTCTGGCTTTCTTTCAATTCACTCCAGCCCTTGCAGATGAAACAAAAGCAGTCGATTCAGCAAAGACACTAGAAACGGCTCAAGCATTCTTATGGGCGGCAGGCTCAGGTGATATGGCAAAACTCGAGTCATTAATGGCCGATGATTTTGTCTGGCACAACGAAGGTGACGCCGACATCCCTTGGATCGGTAACTGGGAGTCAAAAGAAAAAGTGCTCAACACTTTCTTTCCTCTATTTGGCGCAGGTTTGAAAGTCACAAGCTGGTCAACAGACTATAGTTTTGTAAACGGCGACCAAGCAGTATTCATGGGCAGTATGAGTGCCATTGCGAATGAATCTGGTGTAGACACGGGTAAATTCAGCTGGGCGGTTCGAGTTCAGGTTGAAGATGGCAAAGTGAAGAGTTGGAACTGGTTTGAGGATAGCTACGCAGTATCTAAAGCTTATCACGCCAAACAGTAACCACAGTGACCAATTAGGTTGTAAAGGCTCGATATGCTGTAGACGTATATCGAGCTTAACTTGGTTTTGAATAGCGACGCGAAGAGCCTATTCAACAATCCGACAGTTAAAAGGACACCTGAGACAATCTAGTTCTGAGTTTCAGTGTACGAGCCAAATAACGTACTTTGGCACTATTAAGTTTGGAGAAACTATCTATGAGCAATAAGCTAGCGAATGCGACTAATCTGTATATGGAAGGTATCCGAGATGGTCATGCATTAGAGGCGGTAACGAAGTACACCGGTCAACGTTATACTCAACATAGCACTGGGGTACGTAACGGTATTGATGGTTTTGTTGAGTTCTTCGAACCCTTCTTAAAACGCTGCCCTGTTAGAGACATAAAGATCATACGCTCAATCGTAGATGGCCAATTCGTGTTTGTTCAAGCATTCCAAGATATTAATAATGGCGAATATAAGTGGGTGACTACGGATCTATTCGATACCGATAATGACGATAAAATTATTGAACATTGGGATGTGATTTCTGCCTTCGAAGCTCAACCGACGGAAGGGGAAGGTCGACTGCAAGGGCCAATCAATCATACTGACTTAGATAAAACAGAGGAGAATAAGAACCTTATCCGTGATTTTTTATGTGATGTCATGGTACTAGGGCAGAAAGACAAGCTATCAAAGTATCTCCAGCACGAAGAGCTAGCCGTTTATCAAGCCTCAGATGTGAGCCCTTTAGATAGCTATATTGGTGGCTATGACCAAGTGTTCAAGATTGTCGGTCAAGGTAACTTCGTAGCAGCTTACAGCCGAGTTATTGATAATGGTCTCGAGGTTGCGCGTTTTGATCTATTCCGAGTTGAGGGAGGTCAAATTAAAGAGATATGGGTAAACCAAGAGCCCGTGCCACCAAAAGCAGAATGGGTAAATGGCGGGAAGTTCTAGAGTCGCTTTAAGGGGGATAGCTCGGTTATCGGCTTATGAGAGGTGAGTGTGAAAGACCTTCACTTACCGCCAAAATAGTTAAGCGAATACGCCGCACACTTTGGCGTATTCGCTATCGGTTCTTCAATGAGTTTGGCTCTTTGAATTCGCCCCAAACAGCTAATTTAACGAACTTAGATAGTCGACTAACGCTTGTTGATCCTGAGTATTTCGCAAGCCTGAGAACCCCATATATGTGCCTGGAATCAGAGTTTTGGGTGATGCAATAAATTGCTTTAGCAAGGGTTCCGTCCAAACCTTATGGCTGCCAGAAAAATCGAGGATGGCTTTAGAGTAGTTGTTATAGCTGTCATCTGAAGCCACTTTACGACCAACAATTGAATTCAAATTGGGAGCAGTGGTCGAGCTGTCTGAATGACACAAGCTACATTGTGAGTAAAGCTGGCGACCTTGCTCTACACTATTTTTCGGTAAGTTTTGATCGCCAACTGCGGTATATTTGTTGCGAATACTGAGTAGAGATTGAGACTGTTCATCTGTTAATGATGCTCGTACTTTGAGCATGGCCATCGCTTGGCTCCAGGTCATGCTGGCTTCAACCTTTCCGACCTCACGACCATATCTGAGTACATTTTCGGTCTCAATCGATTGACCATTTTGTGCGACTTCTAAGTTGCGCATTAGGTTTCCGCGTTGCTCGATAAAACGATTAAACTCATCAATATTACTTTTGGCAGCCTGTTCCAGTACCTTTCGTTGATCTGCAGTGAGTAATGACATTACCTCTTTAGATACTTGGCCTCGTTTAACCCCGTGATTAGAAGCCATTCTTAAGCTTACAAAACCAAAGTGCTGGCTAGGTTTTCCCACTACCTCGAAGTCATTAAACGTTTCACTACCTGTAGACCAGCTTAAGAAGCGAGCTGCGAGGTTGGTTAGCTCTTTTTTGTCATTTTTATTGAGTTTAATCTTTGGCTTAGAGTTACCTTTTGCTAGCTCTTGACCTTTTCCGTTGAGGTGAGCATGTCGAATAGCGTCGAGCTGCTGTTTCTGTTCTTCCGTTAAAGTTTGGATAATCTTGCCAAAGGCTTCAGCGATTATTTCGCCGAGTTGGGCTTCATGCTGACCATAGCGCTGCCCAAGTTCGAGGAATTCTTCTTCCGAGATGCTCTCTCCGATTAATAACCCTTCTAATGCTCTGTTCATGGCAAATCGACTTTTTGCAACTTGCTCAAAAGGAGTTTTTTGTTGTTCAAGCAACGCTAGCAAAGTGTTTCGTTGCTGAGAGTCGAGGACAGACAAAGTTTGCTTGGCAACTTGGCTTCGAGAAAGGCTATGTCCACTTGCCACGCGCAAACCAACAAAACCAAAGTAGTTAGCCATGCGACCAACAGACATATAGTCATTATTAGATGAGCTTCCCGTTAGCCAAGACAATGTTCTTGAAGCGATTGCATCGGTAAGCGCTTTTTCATCGACTTGCTCCCGAGTGATATCACGAATCATGTCGCTATCTTTTGCCATCACTACGGACGACGACGCCAATAATGCTATCGCTAAAACAAACCGAAAAATGCGCATCCTTGCTAACCTTACTTGTTGTGTGTGTTTAACTTCTTGAATCTTAGCCAACATGTTTTGTGATGGAAGAATATTTACACTGTTTTACAACTCGCCTTAACGCTCAACAATGCAATCGCGCCCTTGAGATTTTGCGTCGTAGAGGGCGTTATCCGCTCTTTTAATTAATGAATTCCAGTCATCGTTTATGAGGGCTTGAGTCACTCCAATGCTGACAGTATACGTGCCAGAAGAGAGCTCTTGATTGGAGTTGTGTTTTGCGTGGTTTCTTATTCTTTCAGCTATCTGCATTGCTTGAACTTTATTCGCTCTAGGTAACATGACAACAAACTCTTCTCCACCATAGCGAAAACAGAAATCGCTTGTGCGGCATGTATCTTCAAGAATTTGACCAAAGTGCTTAATCACATCATCTCCCTTGTCATGACCATAGGTATCATTAATTTTTTTGAAGTGATCTAGGTCGGCAATCAGTACAGAAATGTCACTCTCTCGGCCTGGTTGAACAAGCTTGGGTATCAGTTCTGCTAGGCCTCTACGGTTATAAAGGCCGGTTTGTTCATCAGTGATCGATGAACGATAGGTCTGCTTCAACAAACGATCAGTTAAGATCCAAAACACTGAAAATGCGAGGCTAACAATTGTGATTGTCATGATAACGAAAGACAATTTATGAATATCTGATATCAGGTAATAGTTCGAATTCGTTCCTTTGGTATGAGCAAGTACGCCCCTAATTGCCATATAGAGAATGTTGATAAACAGGGTCAGATTCAACAGACACTTTGCTTCTCTGTTATCGTGCTTTTCCCCTGAATAGTTTGCACAGAGGGCTAAGATACATATCGTCACAACGAGAATACTTCGAGCCTCGATCCTAGAAGTTACAGAAGGCGCAATTAGGGCGCTATAAAGGAAGAAGCTAATGCCAAGGGAGCTAATGATGATTGATATTACGAGAAAAGATCGACTTGCTCCGCGTAACACGGTTATACCGACGAGTAACAAAGGCTTTGTTTCCTAAATCAGGGAACTAATGCTTAAAGCTACGATCAGATCATCT
>NZ_JBFSUX010000111.1:0-4160 GCF_041467595.1 Vibrio sp. 10N.247.311.13
ATAATCACCCATACTGGCCGTTTCTATCTGAGATCCAATTAGGAAACAAAGCCGGGTGTTGTCGAACAGATAACAAAGAACACTGAGTAAACACAAAATAATAGGGAAATATGATGGTTACAGCACTTTACGCAGCCTTGCTGACGATCGTAATGATTTGGTTAGCAATAGAGGTGATCAAGCAAAGGCGAATCAATCTTGTTGCTCATGCTGATGGCGGTGTCGAGTCGTTACAGATAGCACGTTCGGCACAAAGTAATGCTATGGATTACATCCCAATCACCGTTATTTTGATGGGATTGTTAGAGATGAATGGCGCCGGTGTGTGGCTGATTCATGTCATTGGTGTGGCGTTTATTCTGGGGCGTGTGATTCATGCGAAAGGGATCTTAGCGAAGAACTTCAAAGGTCGAAAAGTGGGTATGGTGTTAACGCTTATCTGCATGATCTCTTTGATTGTCCTAAACTTAGCTTACCTACCTTTTGATAAAATGTTCTAGGGAGCATTATGGCGTTGCGTCTTCCTCCTGCTTGGGCGATTGTCCTCGCAGGCTTGATACTCAACATCATGGCGATTGTCATGTCGAGCTTGGTGCTCGATAAAATTGAAGCTGAGAAAGCGGAGTACAACGATCGCAAATACGGCAATGTGTACTCAATACAGCTTGCTTGGAATACGATTGAAACCCTAGAGCGCAAGCGTGAAGCGATCCTGATTCACCTTGATAAGCTATCCCCAGAAATCGCTCAACCTGCCACTGTTCTTGATGAAGCGCTTCGCGGACAACTTCGGAGTTGGGTGAGTGACGAGGTGCCGGCCATCTCGTTGGCTAATTTACCTAAGCTTATGATGCTGATAAACAATGCCCAAGAATCGCAACGATCACGAATTGATGACTACTATTTGGATAACCTGACCTTGGTTGAGTTGATCCAAAGGCTTGATGAGAAAATGGCTTTCTATAAGAACATCGCCCTGTTTCTTCAGGTGTTTGGTTTAGCGCTTATCTTAGCTCGCGACCTAGCAAGAAGACCTTAGTCTTTAACCTTATTTACCTATTTACTTGTACCGCTAACGAGACTCACTTGGCAGGTTGGGGTGCTGTTGGCCTTGGTACTTTGGTAACTGTTCTTTTAGCCCCTTAAACGTGCTCAGTGCACTGCCTATCGATAACTTGTTCATCAACCAATTTGGCAAGATGCCCCCTGCGTTCGCATACGCGGTGTAGGTGATGTAGGTATTGCCATTAGTCAGCGGTTGCAGTGTCCAAAGTGCGTCCACATCGTAGATTCGAATGTACCCCGACTCTTTCGCCAAATAGTTCGACGCATCCTTTATCGACAAAACAAACTGCCCACCCTCGATGCTGTATTTTGAGTAGGTCACCATGTCTCGATCTCTGGCAGGCCACGGTGCTTTGAATTGGGTATAGACGATGTTTTCATCTTCAGATATCTGCATCAACACACGGCTTTGCGATACATTATCTATCCAGTTTGGCACGTTCTCACTGTCTTCCAATAACAGTAAAAAACCGGAGTAAGTGGTGGGCGTTTGCATCTGTGCTCGTATTTCGACCAAGCCTTCGCTGTGTGGCCTTTTATCAATCATGATGCCATCTTCACTTTTGACGAACTGCCATGGGTTGGCATAAGTCAGTGTCGATAGGGCGCAGAGGCCGAGTGCCAAAATCCTAGGTAATGTCATTATTCTTCCATAAAAAGAAAAGCTTATCTGCTAGGAGTATAGAATAGAATAGAAATGGACTTAGTAGGTGTTGCCAATCGCTTTGGGTTGGCCTCTTTGGGGAAAATCCCAATGAAAACGGAAGCGTTCGGTCGCTTCCGTTTTATTCTTGGGCAATGGATAAGCGCTGTAGGCTAGAGCTTATAGGCTTCTACGGTTTTGATGGTTGTCCAGTTGCTGTTGGCGTCTTGGATGAACTCTTGTGTATTCTCCAGCCAGCGTTTCTGAACCGATTTGTCTAAGTTCAGATACAACTTTCCATCTTCCACCTTCCAAGCGAGAGGGTCGGTTTCAAACTTCTTACCCATGGCTACTCCAAACGCGCAGTAACCGCCATATTGAGGGGCATAGGCTTCTGGATTGGCTCGAAATTCATCTCTGTTTTCACTGCTCGCAAAGTTATAGATCGCATTCTTATAGGTCGCTGTGAACTCAGATGTGCCTTTTACTGGACCTTCATTGGCAAAGTAAGCGACAGGATCATAGCCTTTAATTGCGAGGTTATTGCTATCAACGCTCATGTCGATGTCTGCTGCCATCAGTGAAAAGCTGGTGCCTAGTAACGCGGCCATTAGAGTGATTTTTTGACTGGTCGATTTCATGTGTGACATATCAAGTTCCTTGTCAGTGTTGGTTATCTTGTTTGAAATAATTTATCCCACTCGTCCGGTCTATAGAGGGACAAAAGAACTAAAAACTAAGCGAATCGTTCGGAGGATGCATGGATCTGCTTTCACAACTAATGGAACACTTCTCGATACGCACTGGCGTTTTCTATTCTGGAAACCTGTGTGGAGTATCGTCATTTAACGCGCAACAAGGTAAAGAGGGCCACCTTCATGTATTGAGCGCGGGGGAGTTGAGCTTGTCTAGCGCTCACACGGAACACAGGCATTTGTCGCAGCCTTGCATTGTTTATTTGCCGAAATGGCGTCACTGGCCGCGATGTCTCGCACTCAGTTTATTGAAGCGTTCAAGCGAGAAGTGGGTGAAACGCCGGGAGACTATGTGCAAAAGTGGCGAGTCTCTGTAGCTCAATCTCTGCTATTGCAAAATAAGCCGATCAATTGGGTTGCTGATGAAGTGGGTTACAATAGCTACTCAGGATTCTCACGTGCTTTTCAACATGTTGCCGGAGTGTCGCCGCGTCTTTGGCTGAAGCAAAATGTGTCGTGAAACGCCGGGCAACCCTACGCGTTTTATGGCTATTCGCATGAGATTGGCCTATGTTTTAGCGGAAATTGAGCGTGGTTTGTTCATTTCTCGAATGACGGTGTAAAAAGGTGGACTTTATAAGCGCGTTGTAACATCCTGCCCGTCCTATTTTATCAGACATCAATGAGACGAAGTGCCTGCTGAACATTATTCAGCCTCCCGTATCTCATTAAAGCACTAAGGAGTTCCACTTGAACCTATTTGTAAGAGACCTTACCGTTATCGATTCTTCATACATCTGTGAACACAGAGGGGTCGTAGGAGATAGTTGGATTTTAGATGTCACCATGTCTGGTGAACTTAATGAAATGAGCATGGTGCTGGATTTTAGCAAGGTCAAAAAGCAGATCAAACAGCTTGTCGATGAGCACGTTGATCACCGTTTGCTGCTGCCAATGCAAAGCGCTGCAATTGTTCTTCAAGCGAGCAAAGCGGGCTACTCTATGGTTGATGTGTTGCGTGGTGACAAGAGCCTCCACCTACATTGCCCTGACGAAGCATATTGCTTGATTGATGCAGAAGCGATCACTATCGAGAGTGTGACCGCACACGTTTATGATATTCTTCGCGATAACCTGCCAAGTAACGTCACAGGGTTAGAGATCACCCTTCGTCATGAGAACATTAATGGCGCGTTTTACCACTATACCCATGGTTTAAAAAAGCACGATGGTAATTGCCAACGCATCGCCCATGGTCACCGTTCTCCAGTAGAAATCGTGGTCGATGGTCAGCGTGACGGGCAACGTGAACAAGCATTTGCTCAGCGTTGGGAAGACATTTATTTAGGTTCTAAAGAAGACCAAGTTTCAGTTTCATCACTTAACCTGAGTGAAAACGCGAACAGTGTTAATGATGAAAGTCACTATGGCTTCCGCTACACCGCGCCACAAGGCGAATTTGAGCTAGCGATTGCTAAGAGTGAGACGGAAATTTTACCGACAGATACCACGGTGGAATTACTTGCTGGCTATATCGCGGATCAAGTTGAACCTAGCCTAGCAGAGAACCAATCACTACAAATCGTCGCTTATGAAGGTGTTGGCAAGGGCGCAATGGCGTTCCGATAACACTCCAGCGAGTGACACAGTCTCATTACTGACATGATGAAATAAAGGCAAGATAATCCGTTATCTTGCCTTTATTTTTGTGCGCCGAGCATGGCGTTGATCTAGGAGGTGAAAGTCCTCTACGGGCT
>NZ_JBFSUX010000112.1:0-3842 GCF_041467595.1 Vibrio sp. 10N.247.311.13
ACAGCTCTGAAGGATCCTTCAACCGATCGCTTTGGCTTTAACTGATCGGCATTAGTCACTCTTGACTGGTTTTTTATTTTCGATAGATTTTTGACTAAATCACCAAACCTTACTGGCCGTTCTCAGCGGCTCTGATTCTCTCAATCGCTTCTACCCTTCTAAGCTGTTGTGGCTGAAAATGAGCTTCTCTAAGCTGAGCGATCGTCTCTTGTTGCTCAATTGTCGAGAGGGCTGAGTCATTCAAAATGTCATTTCGTTCAACAAAATAAATCTCTAAAGCTCCTTCAAAGTCCGCTCTTTGTTTATCGAGTGCTTCGAGCCTCTGTGTCGCTTCTTCGCCAACCAGTTCATTTCTCTTCAAGTATTTACCTTGTTCGTCCAGACCTTGTGAGTTGGATAGTTGCTGTAATAAAACCTGATTTTGATGACTGGACTGAACATAATCGGGTTGTTCAGATAGGTAAGATTCAAGCCTTTGCTGATATTCTTGTTCCTCTAGCCCTTCTTGTTTCAGAAGTAACTTTTCTAAAGCGATTTCCCTCATTTTATTGTCATGGGTAAACAGGATACTTATCTCGCTCTCACTGAAAAATTGAGTTTGAAGGTCAAGCAGAGCTTGATTCAGTGCGCGTAAGTCCTCTGCGGATATTGAGGTGGTGTCGAATTGAACATCCAATGTTGTCAGTGCCGACTTGTACTCAAGATACTTTGCGAACAATGCTTCATCGACCACCGCTGCTTGTGATTGCTCGTGGTGATTTGCCACATTGTCACGAATCTCTTCGAGGGTTAATTCTGTATTGCCTGACACGAAATATTCCATCATGTCTTTGGCTGAAGCACTATCGATTTCGGTATCTTGTTGAGAGCTAACCTTCAATGAAGAAGCGCTTTGTTCGTTGTTATTATATGAACTTACCTCTTCCTTCTTTAGATATAAAAAGACCGCCGCTGTGCTCATCAGGGCTATCGTGGTTATCGACAAAATGGCGGTCTTTTTCATTATATTTTCCTTATGATCTTAACTTTGGGCAGCGCGACTTACAGGCCAGCCAACTTCAATCGATTCGCGTGTTGGCGATATAACGTCACTGGATCAGTCTCAAAGAGATGATGAATACCCAACAACCCATTAATCTCATCTAGGTGGTTCATTTTGTAATCATCACTAATCACTTTGCCCAAATGCGCGCTACATGCTCCCACTAACCCGTCATTAGGTTCATTAAAAGCTAAACCAAGGATTGTCATCGCTCCGTCGGTAGGATCCAGAAGGTTGGTAAAAGTGGAAGATCCTGTCCATGAATAGTAATAAACACCGTTGTTTGCTTGCCATTCACCATCACCACACGCAGACGTCGGAACGCCTTCAGGGTAAAACTGGTTGAATGCAAGCGAACCTTCAGTGGTCAACGCTTCAAGAGATGCAAGGCCATCTTGGTCTAGATCCGTTCCACCAGATAAAAGGTTAATCAGTGTCGTCAATCCACCAGCCAACTTAACCGCGATACCTTCCGCAGCTGAGCCTTCTGATACGCTTCCACGCACGAGATCGGCAACTTTAGATCCTTTATGGACGCCACCAATGCTTGTCACTGAGGCTACCAGATCAGGACGAACTGAAGCCACATAGCGCGCTGTTGGTCCGCCGTGGCTGTGACCAACTAGGTTCACCTTACTTGCCCCGGTCGCGGCTAACAGTGTTTCAACTTGAGCCAGCAACTGCTCTCCACGCACTTCAGAGCTGTTGGTCGCAGAAACCTGAGCGACGTATACACTCGCGCCATCTTTTGTCAGAGATTCCGGTACGCCATAAAAATAGTCGACGCCCGCCAATGTATCGAAGCCAAACAAGCCATGTACCAACACAATGGGATATTTCGTTTCAGTGTATCCGCTGACTTCTAATGCCGATGCGCTCGTTCCTGCATAGGCACCAAAACTGGATAGGCAGGCTATCGTCCAAATTAATATCTTTTTCAATGCTCTTTCCTTAAACAGATTAGACCTCTGATGAGTAAAAGAACCGTAGATGATGATTTTATAAAACAGAAAGTAACGACTTCATATTTGTGATGGCGAACTTGAATTAAACAGGTGCGATGAACATCAGGCAAACAGAATCAGGAGAAAAAACATAAGCAATTGATTAAATTAACATTTAACTAAGGTTGATGAGATTGTTCTTTCAATATCCCGACTCAAATATCAATTCAACATTCTCAATAAACCAAAATTATTCGACAAATAACCGTTTGGAAACAGGTATTTTTCAACCAAAACTCGTTGATAACTTGATGCTTATTCCATTAACGACACACCACAACCCTGAATATATTGACGCTAATTATTGATTTTAGATATAGGTCGTACCAGTTATTTACTTATCCACTTATCCACTTATCAAGCAACAGCGTTTCTGTTTGGCTCATCTAAATATAAAAGAGAATACAGTGATGAAAAATACGGCTTTAATACTCACGTTAGCCCTGCCTTTTGGCGCTTATGCCGCTGAAGACTCAATACCAACACCTGAATCGATTACATCTGCACAAGTACTCAGTGCACAAGGCTCAGAGACCTATTCATATGTTAGATGTTGGTATCGAGCCGATGCCTCTCATGACTCCCCAGCCACCGACTGGAAGTGGGCAAAGAAAGAGAATGGTGATTACTACACGATCAACGGATATTGGTGGTCTTCCGTTTCATTCAAAAACATGTTCTACAGCGATGCCCCGCAATCGGAAATTAAACAACGTTGCGAACAGACGCTCGACATCCAACATGACGCCGCTGACATCACCTACTTTGCCGCAGATAATCGCTTCTCTTACAACCACTCAATCTGGACCAACGACAACGCTTTTCAAGCCAGTAGCATCAATCGTATTGTCACCTTTGGTGATAGCCTGTCCGACACTGGTAATCTATTTAATGGCTCACAATGGGTTTTTCCGAACGCAGATTCGTGGTTTTTAGGGCACTTTTCGAATGGTTTAGTCTGGACGGAGTATTTAGCAAAAGCGAAAGATGTCCCTCTGTATAACTGGGCTGTGGGTGGCGCCGCAGGTACCAACCAATACGTGGCATTGACTGGTGTTTATGATCAAGTCACCTCTTATCTGACCTACATGAAAGTCGCCAAAAACTATCGTCCGGAAAACTCACTGTTTACTTTAGAGTTTGGCCTCAATGACTTCATGAATTACAACCGAGAAGTCGCCGATGTAAAGGCTGACTTTAGCAGCGCGCTGATCCGCTTAACAGAATCTGGTGCGAACAATATCCTGCTGTTCACCTTACCCGATGCAACCAAAGCCCCTCAATTCAAATACTCTACCGAACAAGAGATAATAAAAGTTCGTGGCAAGATCTTAGAATTCAACCAGTTCATCAAAGCTCAAGCCGAGTATTACCAAGGTATGGGGAAAAACGTAGTGTTGTTCGATGCAAGTGCGTTGTTCGCCAGCATTACCGATAACCCAGAACAACATGGCTTTCGAAACGCGAGTGATGCTTGTCTTAATATCAATCGAAGCTCAGCCGCGGACTACTTGCGAAGCCACAGCTTAACCAATGACTGTGCCACCTATGGTTCAGACAGTTATGTATTTTGGGGCGTGACACACCCAACTACAGCTACTCATAAATACATTGCCGACCACATCTTGGCGTATTCGTTCTCGACGTTCAATTTCTAACTAAATATCGAAAAGTAATGGCTGAGCCAAGGTCGAGATACAAAAAAACCGCCTAATATTGGCGGTTTTTATTTATGTCAGTTTTACTAGGGCGTGTTGATCTTTGCTGTACATTTCGCGTTCAACAATACATCGGTA
>NZ_JBFSUX010000113.1:0-3788 GCF_041467595.1 Vibrio sp. 10N.247.311.13
AATAATCACCCATACTGGCCGTTTCTATCTGAGATCCAATTAGGAAACAAAGCCCAAAAGCGACTCAAGCTTTTGGACTTGAGCTGTTAGATATTGGGCCTACTTATGATTGTTCATTTATGGATAATTCGTTTTGTACTTTGAGCTTCATATTAGCTATTTTTTTCTCAAGTTGTTTCTTTTCAGCTTCAGGGTCATCATCGAAATAAAAGCCACCCCAACCGTGAGCGTCTAACTCGCATTCAAGATTAGCGAGTTCAATTTCATTGGTTAATATTTCTGCTTTCTGGTGATATTCATAACAACTAGAACCATTGCCATTCCAATCAATTGAACCTTCTAAGTTTGCATAAAGTTCAAACTTAACTCTTGTTTCTATACCTTGCTCAGTAGCAATCTTTTTAGCTGCTTGTAATGCTTCTTTACGCATGTCACGTACTTTGATTTCATCGCCAGCATAAACATCAAACCGAAGTTTTGTATTGTACTTTTTCTCGAATTTTAAAATTATATGAATTGCCATGCTATGCCTTATGATAGTTTTCTCAAAAGAGTACGTAATTGCATCTCGGTAATCAATGGTGCGTAATGATAAGTCAATGATTAAATACTCACCTCACTAGATGCAGTTTACTTAGCTTTGACCACGTCGTGAACGGTGAACTCGTCACTGTAGCTTGTTCATATGTAAGCGGTTAATAAACCAGTTAGGTCTTACTCTGTTTCACTGATTACAGCAATAGGGGTAGGTCTTGCGTTTTGCCTAACCAAGTTTTCAATACCTGAATTAATCCGTTGCCCGCTAATTTAACAAAATCTCTGGCAAGGTTCTGTCCAGAGATGTGTTATGCCGCCATGCTTTGGGATAAAAGCGCCTTAGAACTACTAACTTAGAGTGTGAAACATCTTAGACCATATAGCAGCACTTGAACCAGTGCCGCTAACAAAACAAGCGTAAGCTGAGACTACGCCAGAAACGTTATCCCCATCTACGCTCTGCAACAGTGGCTAAATCATATTCTGATTCATTATCTAAAAACCTCAATCTGCCAAAGTCTTTGCACAATGTATCTATAAAAACACCACTTTCTAACACAGTCTCTAGAGGCACAGGAACTATTTTATCGTTGGGAACATTACTTAGGGCCAACTTATAACGTTCATAAGAATGACGTTCCTCGTCGCTCAAAGATGACTTCGATTTATGCTCAAAAACTCGGCCATACAGCCAGAATTTGATATTGCCGAGAGAAAACTCGATAAGTGGTTCTCCGAAGCTTGTTCCATCTTTTCTATCATCAGCCTTAAGCATCGAATGAACCGTTAGTACCAAAGCTACACTGTACGATTTACCAGTCACCTCAATTTCGGGATATCCAATCTCACATTTATGATCAGCATCAGATAATTCATACAACTTGTCTTTTCTGATTCTTGCGGCATCGATGTTTTCTTCCCGCAAATAAGGGTGAGAATGAGCGGTTCCTATATATTGATACTGGTCTCCGAACACTTTCGCGATGTCTTTTTTAATCAAAAGAGATTCAGAGCTAAATTCAACTGAAGAGCGCCTTCGCTTTGCAGACGTCTCTACAGAGACATGATTTATCGTACATTTAAATGGATGTGTTTTGTTCACGTACCCCCAAAGGTGAGCGGCGGTTTCTACAGAAATACTCTTGCTGCCCTGATGTTTTACAGCATAAGCTTCTAAACCAGCCATGATTAGCTCAAATATCGCACTTTTGCTGACTGAAATTGTCGCGGTCATTTTTTCTTTGTTCCTTTTATTGACAATTATTTGCTTAATTTTGATTAGAGGTAAGACACACAAGAGTTATTGGGCGAACTCGACATGTTCTTTCAGTTTGTTTTTATAGCGCTCATAAAGCGAATCCCATACATCTTCACTTACCATGTCTAGTGGTACGTATTCTTCAAAAATGACACCACTCTCATCAGGGTAGGCAAGCTCGGTATACGCATAACGTGGGCCATCTGCATAAAGCGCTTCCCAACATTCGATGCATTCATCTTTAAACCATTCTTTTTTGATTGGCGCAGGGGTGTTATTCAGAAGATGAATTAAGTTCTTAGAATCAAAGAAACTATGCTCTTCACTTTTGACATTAAACAGGTAGCTAGAAAATAAATTGATGGCTCTTCCGTCCCATAATCTGTAGCGGTGGTAGTGAGACGTATAACGCTCCTTTACTCGATCGAGAAGGTGACGTTCACATAAAGCTCTTAAGTCGTTGTTCCTCAATGTTGGGACTTCTGGAATTGGTTCAACGTCATAAAAGCGTCTATGGCCAAACAAGTAGTGTTGAGTCAGCTTTGCGGCGATGGAATCAACGGAACCTTTAAGTGCAATGTCATTGCATGGCAGTTTTTGGGAAGAGTCTGCAATTTTGTTGGCCAGCGCCTTAACAATGTCTGTGGTGGTTGATTTGACTTTCTCAACCAATTTTATACTTAAATAGCCTTGAGCTGAGATTTTTAAAATTCCCTTTTGTGCAGGAATATAACGTGGAGAGGAAAGCGTGAGTGCTGTTGCGGTGTCTAGTGATTTCAAGGTCGCTTGCTGGTCTAAGTCAACCTTTAGGTAATCACAGAACACTGCCAACTGCTCTTTAAAGTCGTTCAGTAGCTCAAGTCTTTCGTTTTCTAGTTCTTGAAGCTCTTCTTTCGAAGCATCTTGATAATCCATAACTGACATATTATTCTCCTCACAATGCATTCAGTTGCATCAATATATACTCTCTTCAAAGAAAAATCTGATGATTTTGACGGAAACTCAAGTCGTTAGAGTGAACATGGCGTTGTTGCCTAAATCAGTTGAACCTTTTCGGAGTTCTGCGATCTGATCCCTTGTGATGGTTAGAGCGGTGATGACATAGGGGGTTTATCATTGACTTACACTTTAGTGGGGATTGGTTCGGTCAGAATACATCAAGTAATGAATAGAGGGTTATTTAGAGCATCGACCCTAACTGACTTTTGTCCAAAAGCTTCTCAGGCTGAATTTTTACTCGTGGCACTTTATAACTCGAAAGTGTCGGGTGGACGACACTTGTTACCAAGTGCCGTCTCCCTAAGAACCCAGCGTGCAACTTTCACTGCACTAGGCTCAAGCCTCCACGAAGGCATCGTTTGATACCCAGCAACTTATAAAGCAGTCGAAGCAGGTTCGTTCCAAGAGTTACGAGCTAGCCTTTTAGATTTTCTCTTTACCAAGTATTCTTGGTAAAGAGGGTCAAAGGGTGTCGCTGCACTTCGGATTTTCACATGCCTTTCTATTGGCACTTTGGCTATTTGGAAGAGATTGAACTGGCAATCCAAGTTTTAGACTTTGTTGGATGACGCCTTTTAGCCCAGTGCCATAACGTATGGAATAACTTGTGACCTACATATCCGAATACCTGTTTAGCTACGCAGTGCCGATAATAGTTCGACCATCCCCTGAGTTTAGGATTTATCAGTTTGATAAGATCATTCACTGGAAGGGTTACGTGCTTTTTGATGAGTTCACGCAGATTGCTTAAGAACATCAACGTATTGGATTTACTCGGCTTGATGAGCAGTTTCCCTTTGTACTTCCTATGGTTGAACCCAAGAAAATCAAAGCCATCGTTGATATGAGTAATGTGCGTTTTCTCTTCGGATAATGTTAAGCCTCTTTCCGCTAAGAAATCAGCAATCAGCAATCAGCGGTTTGATATCGTTCTCGAGCACTTCCTTTGAAGCGCAAGTGACGACGAAATCGTCGGCATATCCAATAAAGTTAG
>NZ_JBFSUX010000114.1:0-3776 GCF_041467595.1 Vibrio sp. 10N.247.311.13
GCTTGTACGGTGGTGTGAGAGGACGGAGGCCGTGAGGCCTCCTCCTACTCGATTTGGATCGATTTCTCAACTTTTGCGATCGAAATTTGCAAAATGATTTTGTGGATAACTCTGTGAGAAGTTTATTCGTCAGCTATCTAAAAGCAGTGTGTAGTAAGGCTTTGACGGGGTTTTTCGAGTGGGGATATGTTTCAGTTAACCCACAGTTAGATCAGGATCATTACTACATGTTGTGGATCTATTTTTGAAAAGACACTTTATTCACGCAATTCACAGATTTATCCACAAATGGTGTAAAAGTGATCGCTGGTGGATAACCTTATTAAGTGGATGTGAATGTTAGCCTTGGGATAGGTTACAATGGCAGCAAAGTAAATCAGTATAAAAAGAGAAAGTCATGGACCAGTTTAAACATATCGATGTTAAAGGCGCTCAAGCCCTCATCGAACAAGGCGAAGCTCGACTTGTCGATATACGTGACCCGCAGTCTTTTGCGGTTGCCCACCCAAAAACAGCCTACCACCTGACTAACGATACGATGGTGTCATTCATGGATGAGGTTGAGTTCGAACAACCTATCTTAGTGATGTGCTACCACGGCATCAGTAGCCAAGGTGCGGCACAATATTTAGTGAACCAAGGCTTTGAAGAGGTATATAGTGTTGATGGTGGTTTCGAAGCTTGGCATCGTGCTGAACTTCCAGTGATCGCAGGTTAATGACTTTCATCACCTGAACCGCCTCAAGCATCCCTCATAGAATGAATAGGAAGTAACAATGATTAGATTGATGGTGTTAGACAATCCACGTCTTGCTCAAGCATTTATTGATTATATGGCCTCTCGTCAGATCCCTATTCAGATGTCTCCAGAGGGAGAAGGGCGTTTTGCTCTTTGGCTTCTTGATGGCCAATTTCAGGTTGAAACCGAAGCTGAGCTGAATCGTTTTCTGGCTGAGCCCAATCATAAGTGCTATCAAGCTGCATCTTGGGACATGGCAGAGACCAGAAAGAGCAACTTCCATTACCACACGCCAAGCTTCATGGGCATGATCAAAGCCAAAGCAGGCCCAGTGACACTAAGCCTGATGTTGGTGTGTGTGGTGATTTTTGCGCTGCAACAGATCGGTTTTGGCCAAGCTATTTTCAATGCCCTACATTTCCCAGCGGTGGATGGACAGCAATGGCAGCTGTGGCGTTGGTTGAGTCATGCCGTTCTACATTTCTCTGTTATGCACATCGCATTTAATATTTTGTGGTGGTGGCAGCTAGGTGGAGACATTGAGAAGAAACTTGGCAGCCTCAAGCTACTTCAGATCTTTGCTGTCTCTTCTGCGCTTTCAGGTGCTGGGCAGTATTGGGTTGAAGGGGCGAACTTCGGTGGTTTGTCTGGTGTTGTGTATGCCTTGGTTGGTTACTTATGGGTGGTTGGTGCGAAGGCGCCACAACTTGGTTTAGGTATCCCAAGACAGATTGTCGGCTTTATGTTGGTGTGGTTGGTGCTTGGGTACATGCAGCCATTTATGGCTATCGCCAATACGGCGCATTTAGCTGGTCTAGCCGCTGGTGTGATTATTGGCTTTATCGATGCGATGAAAGCACCAAGCTCGGCAAGAAGCTAATTCATATCTTCTAATGAGTAGCCAAACGATAGAGACAAAAAAAGCGGCCAGATGAGCCGCTTTTTTATTGGGATTCGTTTTACATCATTACTGATAAAGGTATTTGGTAAACAGTAAGTCAGCAATCAGGGTTTTACCTGTCTCTGGAAGCAAAATCTTGTTGAGGTGTTCAACTAAGGATTTTCTTAAGTCTTCACGGCCAGATAGAGATTTAATGGTTTCTTCGTTTTGTTTGCCAAGCAATTCAATCACCGCATCGCGAATCAGTGGTTGGTGATGCTCAATAGCGGCCAAGTCGCTACTATTTGCCACCATGATGTCGAGGCGAACCTGAATGTAGCCCAGTTTTTTACCTTTAGTGTAAAAATTGGTGGTCAGGTCTGGCTCTAGCGTGAAGTAGGCGAGTTTAGCTGCCGACTCCTCTTCCGCGAAACTTGATGCTGAAAAGAGTAGGGTAATCGCAAGAAATATTTGGGCTACATAACGTTTGTGCATATTTGTGACTTTTCTTTAGTTTATTCGCGATATTCGAAACGCATTAGTCTTGTTACAATGAGCGGTCTAAATCTAAATACGTTTACAATTCGAAGAACGCTTTAATTTTGTTCGAAAGTTGAAGCTTTATTGTACGTGTAAAGTCACCTATTGAATACTAGTATGAATCAGCCAATATCGCTGTATCTTAATTCGTTAATGAATGTAGATTGGCAAAGTACAGAAACATTTGATTTTCCTAATGAAACCACCAAAGAGTGGCTGATGGAGCAAGGTTCTCTTTCCCGCAAGTTGGGGAAGTGCTGTCAGCACCTGTCTGTT
Organism: Vibrio sp. 10N.247.311.13; assembly: GCF_041467595.1. Classification (NCBI taxonomy): domain Bacteria; kingdom Pseudomonadati; phylum Pseudomonadota; class Gammaproteobacteria; order Vibrionales; family Vibrionaceae; genus Vibrio; species Vibrio sp. 10N.247.311.13. Next base: position 2,436 of record NZ_JBFSUX010000114.1, read on the forward strand.
GAGTTGCTTCATAATCAAGTTGTAGAACGCTCAATGCTGCAACAAGACGAGGAACATCTTTTATCATCGTTTGATTGCTTACTGCGTAAAGTGATTTTAAAGGGTGATGACGAACCGTGGGTGTTAGGTCGAACCTTGATTCCCCGAGTCACATTAGAAGATCATCAGCACTCAGACCTTTCTCAACAAGGTAATGTCCCGCTTGGATTGACCGTTTTTAGTGCTGAGAACGTGGAGCGAGATGCGCTGCAAGTTGGTTGGGTTATCGCAGGCGATGAGCGATTACTCGCGCGTCGTTCTCGATTATGGATGAACCATAAACCGATGCTTGTGGCAGAACTGTTTTTACCAACATCACCCATTTACTCTAAGGAGAGTGTGTAAATGCTTGCCACCAAAGCGAAGGCGTATTGGCAATTAACGCGAATGAATCGCCCGATTGGTACCCTATTACTCCTTTGGCCGACCTTGTGGTCACTGATTATCGCCGCACAAGGTATGCCTGATTTTGATGTCTTGGTTGTTTTTGTACTCGGCGTGGTGTTGATGCGTTCAGCTGGCTGTGTGATCAATGACTTTGCGGACCGTAAAGTAGATGGTCATGTTAAACGTACCAAGCAGCGTCCACTGCCGTCTGGTTTGGTTTCCAGTAAGGAAGCGATTCTGCTCTTTTTAGTGCTAGCCGTAGTTTCATTCTTGCTGGTACTCACCATGAATCCACTGACCATTAAGCTCTCATTTATTGGTGTGGGTCTGGCGTTCATTTACCCTTTCATGAAGCGTTTTACGCATCTTCCACAGTTGTTTCTTGGCTTAGCGTTTAGTTGGGCGATACCAATGGCTTGGGCGGCACAAACCAATGAACTGCCAAGCATTGTGTGGTTTGTCTTCGTGATTAACGCGTTGTGGACGATTGCTTACGACACGCAATATGCGATGGTTGACCGAGATGATGACTTGAAGATTGGTATTAAATCGACGGCTATTTTATTTGGTCGCTTCGATAAACTGATTGTTGGCTCTTTGCAACTCGTCACCCTAGCGATGCTGATTGCGTTAGGCATGCATTACCAACTAGGAGATACCTTCTATTGGGCACTGTTGGTAGCGGGAAGCTTATTTGTGTATCAACAACACCTGATGCGCCACCGTGATCGAGACCTTTGTTTCCAAGCCTTTCTAAACAACAACTATGTTGGAATGGCAGTGACAGCGGGCTTGTTCATTACCTTCTGGTAAGCATCCGCTTTTCGAGTTAACGAATGCTAAAGAAAAAGGCACCCATTGGGCTGTCTCTTGATCACAAGTCTGGTTAATCAAGAGACTTAGCGAGTTCATACC
>NZ_JBFSUX010000115.1:0-3624 GCF_041467595.1 Vibrio sp. 10N.247.311.13
TTATCGCCCAAACTGGTTAAATTTTAACAGTGACATCTACCCTGCCAGATAGGGATATCCACAGTTTTTCGAAACCGTTTTTCTCATTTCAAAAAACGATTTAGTAAGTTTTATTAAGGCAATTTCTGATTCAAAAATCTCTAATAAGGACGACTTTTCAAACCATCACTTTGAACGAGGTTGGTGCCAAACCCACGTCATTTTTGCTTTGCTTGCACAATACAAAATGTTCTTTTCAACTTCTAATCGTGCTGTTTTTACTCTCACCTTTCTATCGCACTTCTTTGAACATATGGAAACGATTTTCAAGATTGAAAGAGAAGAGGAAGTGACTAGTGCTTTCGTAATCTAAACCGAAATAAAACATTTAATTTACCCGACTTCACTGGGGTAACGACCAATGAAATTGCTGACCGATTCGACACCTTGCGTAAAACCAATACATACGAAGGATCGATTAACAACCAACTAAGGCAACTCTGCAACTTCTTCAGTCTAAATTGGAAAAATAGGACTAAAAAGAAATCGTCAACACGTGCGGTATTGAGACAGCGATTCAACAACAAACAACTCGAGCGTGTTATAGGTGCTAGCAACGATACCTATACAAGTATCGCAAATACTCGAATTGACAGCACTAAATCAGGTATTGAACAAACCGAAGCCTTTCCTTCGATGAGCTTCGTAAAGAAAGAGTCCACAATAGACAGAAAACCGGAACATGAAATTCCAGCAATTAAGCAGATCAATGAGAACTCATCCCGTCAAACACAAATAACAAACATCTCCAAAAGTATTCAGCGCGCCCACAATTCAACTTCTCTTGATAAAACCATACTGCAGATTCACGACCTCTCTTTTCTACTTTTTCAACTAAATAAGAAAAAGAACTATCGTAAACTTATCGGAGTTGTTGAGACGAATGTGATCTGTAAGTTGCTTACTGCTTCACTTTACCTATCGAGACCGATAGCAGATGTTTGCTCTTTAAAGATTCTCGATAAACACTCTGAAGATGGTGAGGGCTTTGTGCGGATTGATAACACTTGGCACTTTAAGGCTGCATTTGTTGATAGTCTCACAGTCGCCGAATACTCTAGCTCAAGTGAGTTAATAAAAATCAGTGACTATTCACTCACACAAGTACCCGAGTTTCTAGTTTCTATATTGGATTTCAATCAACGAAATGCAGGTCCGTTGTTTAATAAAATATCTAAAAGCAGGTATGGTGAGAGCTGTGCAACATTCTTGAAGAACCTATCAGAAACGCACGCCGTCAGAATCAGTCTTAAATCAATTCAATACTTCAGTCTTAACTTTAACGAAGCCAACCAATTAATCGACTCTGTTATTTTCGATTTCGCTTTCAATCATACCACCTACAAAACACGAGCTAGTCGCCACTATACTCAATATTCATTTATGGAAATGAGCTCAAGTATCTTTTATTTCTGGCAAGCTATCGTTGATAGAGTAACCTCTTTAGGGTTTATCCCCAGTATTAAAGTAGGAAATTTGAAACTCATTGATTATCTAATTACTTGTGAATGCAGTGTTGTTGGTTCTAGGTTTTTACCTTCTAAAGCGTTCTTTCAAAAGCGTTACGCATCTCTTCAAAGAAAGCTGGCTGGGTATAACCAGCTCGAAATACAGTCTTCGTATGACAAATTAATCCAATATCATAATGATTACGTGTTTTACGTAAGCTCAATGCTGTTAGCAATGACAGGTTACCGCGCTGTTTATAACCCTCTCCCTTCTTTAAATTTAAGGTTGAGTCGTTATAAAATGCTAATGATCAGCGATAAAGATGACGTAGACTTCACCCACGCACGCATTATTCCACTCGCTGAAAATCTGGATAAACAGATCAAGCATTATCAAAACCACCTCAAACAGCTAACTAACATTCTTCATGTACTACAACCTGAAATAGCATTCCACGCCAAGAAGCAAACAGAAGAGTTGACTCAGTCATTATCAATTAAGCAGTCTGAAGCAACAAACTGGTTCTCAGAGATTAAAAACTCAAAAATATACCCCGGTGTACTTTTCTATTTCATGGAAAACCGCCACGGTATACATATGAGGAACGTACACCCAGCTTGGTTAAGTGAACAAGAAAATACAGACTACCCTCTCAATGCAACTCGACACTACTTGAGAACCTTTTTAACCAAGAGCAACCTGCCACCAGAATCGATAGCCTTCACTATGGGACATTGGTCCACTGGTGAAGCTCCTCTTGGACGTTATTCAACCTTCGACTTCAACGAAGCATGCAGGGCCGTCAGTCCAATAATCCAAGGTATGGCCAATGATCTGAATTTAACTCCAATTCGCTCGCTGTTGGCCTAAGGAGCCTGTATGCCACCTTCAATAGACCTTAAAAGATTAATTGCAGAGGCTTCAGTAGTATTTAAACAAGATATTGAGAATATATTTGTCCTCGATACAGAAAAGGCAGCAAAAAAGTTAATAGAGAAACTACACGCCCTAATCACTAAATTACTTGTGGTCACTTATGATAAAGAAGCAAAATCTGACGCCATCACAATAAAATCACTCAATGTGCTCCAGTCAAAACTCGATTCGAATATAGATGTCCAATCCCTGCAGCGGAAAATTTTACAACTCTATTTGGTGTTGTTAGAGCGAGAGTTCCAGGTTACTTCTCCCCCTTTAGGCTCATTTACTGAAATTCGTAGGGATAAGCCTATAGTTACGCCAGGAAATATTTTCAAAGCCTCGTTAGCTGACAAACTCTATTCTCAACTTGAAGCAGAGATCAAGAAACCCACATTATCATTGTCTTCAGAACAGTCATTAGGGAGGCTTGCTTTATGGCTATTTTTAAAAGAAGGATGTGTCAATACAAAGGATATATCAGCTCTAATCACCAACAACCAAGACCTATATCGAACTGAACAACTAAGTTATTTTTCTGGAAAGCAACAATATTTTCTGTCACCAGTTGCTGAAGCCCTTCTAGTTTTACACCGAATTTCATTCATAAATATGAAACATTACAATCAGTCTAGGCTATTGATTAAAAAGGCAATATTGCATCAACATGAGTACCACCTCACAGCTCCTACTCTTGTTCCTGAGTTGGCTTCACGACGAAGCTTAGCAGAGTTAACATCATCAAAAATCATGTGTTGTATCAATGATTACTGTCATCATACTGCAGCTATACCTAAACAATATTCTTTGAATCTTTCTGATATTCGCCAATGTCATCGAATCGAAACGGTGCTAACTCAGAGTCCTATCGATTTTAGGATCCAATCTAGCCTACTACAATCGACACCGTTAACTCGTTCAACAATGAAACGCGTATTCCTCGATAAGATTGATGTCTTCAGAAAACCACCAGCGAGATTAACAAACCAGGCCGCAACGGTTAGACAAAGCACCGCATGGAAAAAGAACCATACCTCTTACAATAATATTACTGAGCTAAGTAGCGATGAGTTAGTGCGCATATTGCATGGCTTCTTGGACCTATTGAAGACATCGAAAAACACTAGAAAGGAACAAGCCCATCAAGGGCGGCTAATCAGGAGGTAATGCCGATCGTTTAAGAAGACTTGAACGATCCTGCAGTTAGCAGATAATCCC
>NZ_JBFSUX010000116.1:0-3346 GCF_041467595.1 Vibrio sp. 10N.247.311.13
TTGTACGGTGGTGTGAGAGGACGGAGGCCGTGAGGCCTCCTCCTACTCGATTAAGTGTAAAAAATGGGGTGCTTGATATACAAAAATCAAAGCTTAGCCACGGACTCTCTTACAATCAATGTCGGGGTTAGTTTGTGCTTCAATGGGTAGTCGCGTTTATTAATTAACGATAAAACACCTTTTGCAGCTTCTTCTCCCATCTCATGAACTGGAAAGTCGACCGTCGATAAGCGAGGACGAATATGCTGGCTATGAGTATCGTTATCGAAGCCTACGACTGAAAGGTCTCGCCCAATAATGAGGTTTCGCTCTGCTGCTACGTCATATACAGCAAGCGCGATGTTGTCATTTTGACAGAAAATCGCGGTGATCTCAGGGTCTCGGTCTAACAAGCGTCGCGCAGCTTCGTGGTTGCCTTGATGATCAAAGCGTCCCTCTACAAACAGCCCTGCGTCGTATTCGATACCGAACTCTAACAAGGCATTTCGATACCCTTGAAAGCGATCTCTACTATCAACTTTACTCAACTGGCCTGTGATACAAGCGACTTTTTTATGGCCGTTCTCAAGTAAGTGCTTCGTTGCAAGGTAGCCACCAAGCTCATTATCAATGTAAATACAGCGATCAGAAATCTCAGGAATAAAACGGTTGAGAACAATCATTGTTTCACTGTCTTTCGCTATTTTGATCAGTTCGTCATCACTGAGCTTGTCTGAGTGAACAATGAGGCCATCCACAAGTTTAGATTGCAAAAACTGGATAGAATCGAGCTCTTTGGTTCGTGATTCCTGGCCACTTGTAACGATTAAGTGAATATTATTTTGGCGAACGGTATCTTCGGCTGTATGCATTAATGGTCCATAGAAAGGCCCATCAAGCGAACCAACTAGCATGCCAATGCTATTTGAACGACTGGAGGCTAGAGCTTGTGCAAACGCATTAGGCTTGTAGCCTAGTTGATCAATAGCTTTGAATACTTTTTCGCGATTGGCTTCCTTTACCGTAGGGTGACCATTTAATGCTCGTGAGACGGTTGATTGAGAAACTTGAGCAAGTTCAGATACTTCTTTAATGGTGATCAATGGTAGTGGCCTTATCTCTACAAGGAGTGAACTAAGCTATATTACCTTCGTGATCAATAAGAGCCTAGTAATCCAATGATTAATATTTAAAAACTCAGAACTGCTTAACGCTAAATTTGAAGGTTAAGCATACAAAGTAACGTCACGAATATTTCCATATACTCGTTCAAATATCAAGCAATCGCTTTCTTTGTGTTGTAATAAAAGTGAATCTGTTTTTCTGAACTTCGTTGTAAGCTAGAAAAAACAGAAGCCTTAGAATAAAGGGATTCTAGGGTGTTATGCAGATAATCAGGTCAAAAAATTCTTGAGAATCTACACAAACCACAACGAATTTTAGCAAAATGTGAAACCCAACAAGAAAGCGCTTTCTTAAGGTGAGCGTTGTCTCTTTTTTGAACTATGCACTTTTATATACTCATTTTGAAACAGTCGTGCATGGCATATTGGGTCCATGCTCGCGGACTTATTCATTTATCGACTTTCTGTTATGGGCTCCGATATTACGTGTCGCCTGCTTAGAAAGTCGTGATACAAGGAGTTGTAATGCAAGATCTAACCAATCAGGTAAAGATATTAACGTCTTTTATTTCTGCCGCTTTGATGTCTGGCTGCACGGCGATAGAGCTGCCGGTATCCGAAAGTGCTGACTTAGCTCAAACTGAAAAAGCGATTGTGCTATCCCATGCTCCAGTTACTTTAAGTTCAGACTGGCAATTGGTGTGGGAAGACCAGTTTGAAGGCGAGCAAATAAATAAACGTAATTGGTCATTAGAAGTGAACTGTTGGGGAGGAGGGAACAATGAACAACAGTGCTACACGGATGATCCTAATAACGCATTTGTTAAAGATGGCTTTTTACACATTGTCGCGCTGAAGCAAAGTCATACTGGGCCTGACAATGCCGAAGGTACGATTGGCGGAGCAACTAAAACACTCCCTTATACTTCTGCGAGGCTAAGTACAAGAGACAAGCGTGACACCAAATATGGCCGTTATGAAATCAGAGCAAAGTTACCCGGTGGACAAGGTTCATGGCCCGCGATTTGGATGCTGCCAACCGACAATAAATATGGTACATGGGCTGCTTCTGGCGAAATCGATATTATGGAAGCGGTTAACCTAAACACACTTTCAGATGCGGCGGGAGCGAAAAATGATGCTCTAGAGAGCCGGGTCTACGGGACGTTACATTACGGACGAAATTGGCCAGACAATGTTTATAAAGGGCAAGCCGCGACATTGCCAAATGGTGTGAACCCTACTGAGGGCTTCCATACATACGCGATTGAGTGGGAAGAAGGTGAAATTCGTTGGTATGTAGACAATATTCATTACGCGACTCAAACTCAAGAGGGCTGGTACAGCCAATATGAAGCGGAAGAAGGGAAACTCATTAATGCGAGTGGAGCAGCTCCGTTTGATGAAAAGTTTCATTTGTTATTGAACTTGGCTGTCGGTGGGGCGTGGTCAGCGAACGCAAATGATAAAGGCATCGACGAAGGTTTGTTTCCGAAAACAATGCTAGTTGATTCGGTCAAGGTATACCGTTGTAAGGTTGATCGTTGGAAAGGAAAAGGGTGTGCAAGTCGCTCTGAACATGCAATACAAGTGATAGGGCACGAAGCTCCAGAGATCTTAGCAACCGATGATAGTTATGCTGATGGACCAACGTTGGAGATTTTTACCGAAACTCTTAACGCAAGCTTGGCTTATGCAAGCTATGATCCATTGGATATTGTTGACTATCAAGAAGTGACCGAACCAGATCGTGGAACAGTGCTACAAGTGAATAAGAAAGAAGGATCAGGAAATATCTATTTTCGTTCTCCTGTAACAGATGTGACACATTGGCAAGAAACGGGTGAACTGGTCTTTGATTTGAAAGTTGAGAGTATGGCTGATGGGGTTGAACTATTGGTTAAGATGGACAGCGGCTGGCCGAAAACAAGTGACTATACCGTGCCGTTATCAGCAATGAATGAATGGAAGACGGTACGTATTCCAATCGCTGACATTTTAAAGAGAGACAACCGTTTTGCTGGTGGGAATCAAGCTGATCCAAAAATGATCACTAACCTTTTAGTGTTTGAGCCTCAAGGAGAAATGCGTTTTAAACTAGACAATATTCGATTTGAAAAGTAAGCGTTTTAACAAAAGGGTTTGAATAAAATTCTGAATATAAAGGGAACATACAATGTATGTTCCCTTTTTTATTGTGCGCCGAGCATGGCGTTGATCTAGGAGGTGAAAGTCCTCTACGG
>NZ_JBFSUX010000117.1:0-3332 GCF_041467595.1 Vibrio sp. 10N.247.311.13
GAGCCCGTAGAGGACTTTCACCTCCTAGATCAACGCCATGCTCGGCGCACAACAACTAAGGCCTCGCACACGCGAGGCCTTGTTTTATCTAAGTTTCAATGAACGAGCACCGAAGCAATTTACGATGGTAAACCAAATCAACTCGAGAGCCATTCATCCAGTACTGTGATGAATTTAGGGTTAATGAGATAGCCGATGGAAGCATGCGGATTGCTTTTTCCGTTGCGAATATTGAGGTTATAAATCGGGTGGATATCTTTCATTCCGCCGGGTATCAGATCCAGTTTGACCATATCCTTAAAGTCATTTCTAATTTTGCTGTCATGAGAGATAAAGTCATCTTCTGCCGATATGTTTATCCATTGCTGAATGTTTAAAGGGTACTTCTTCTCATCTTTCAAGCGACTCCCTTTCAGCCTATCTTTTACGTTTTCATCGCCTAACGGTGACCCGAGCGTCAGCAATAAATTAACCTTCTTGTCCGCACCATAGTCGTGTCTATACTCTCCGTAATGAGACAGCTTCCATAACACGTCATAACTGATCATCGACCCAAGACTGTGCGATACAATCATCACATCATCTTGATTATCAAGCGCTTCCTTAAGTTCAACCATTAGCCTATGCCTGACATCACTGCCAAAATAGGTATCTTCATTCCAATAATGCGCCATGTCCGGTGCGACCTTCGTTATGAGTGTCTCAGCCACACCCAGCTTTCCAAACAGCGATGAAAAAGTATCTGCTAACGCCTCTTTTAGAAAACCAATTTTAGATACATTGTTATACGTTGTGTTATTGAACTGGCTTGTCTTGTACTTTTTGAGTTCAGACAGCGCTTGTTGTCGACTTGCAGGGTCTTCCGTTGGTTTCTCTAACAATGTGTTTGATAGTTCACCGTAATAGACAAACCGTTTATCGACATCTTTAAAAGCTTGTAATGAACTTGAGTCTCCACAATCTCGCTGCAAGCCATGTTCTATAGCCTCGTACCAGAGTGCTTGAAGGGGAGCTTTATCGGGCTTTTGAGCGCGACCATGAATGAATATGATTTTCTTAGCCATAGCAGGACGTCCTAAACACATAGTTAAAGTGATTATCAGCAGAAAGCACCTCATAGATTCGGTCAGCCCTTGCTAATAACAGTGGCGCTAATTACGCATCTAGAGGTGGTTGATAGAGCATTTATATAACTATGAGGCCGTCGTTTAAGGACCATAAACGAGTGAGCGATGCGATCATCACTCGCAAATTGAAAGAATGTAGCTAGCAAAACCTCCAACTCGCAAAAAGGCCCCGCACATGCGAGGCCTTAGTTTTATCTATAGAATGATTACATCCATCTTTTAATAACTACAGCACCCTACTTCACTGACTCCACCGCTTTCATCAACATTGTGGAATGGTTCTAGTAAGCCAAAGCCTCCCCCTCTAGCTCCCCCTCGAATGGAGTGACCCGATCTCTTGAGACACAAGAATGAGGGGGAGAACATTCTTTGTCGCTGAACATATGCCAGCACATATAGCGATCGGTATTTAGTTCCTCCCCTTTCCCATTACCAACAAGAGATTGTAGATGTAAACCAAGGGGAGGTTAGGAGGGGATTATCAGCCTATTCTCACGTGAATCTGCCCTAGTCGTTTCGGGAGCTGTACAGCACGTAAGAAAGCCCTCACCCACTTGGTTTTGCCAAAGCCTGCTGTCTAAACTCCAGCCGTGAATGAAGATCAGCGCCGTGTCCCCACTCCCGCTTTTGCCATACGCAATTTGCTCACCATCGTGAGATATCGCAATACCATACTTAACCATTGAATCGTGAGCCACGGCATTCATGCTACCAAGCGCCATGAATACCAAGAGCGTGATGTTTAGAATTAAACGTTTCATAGTGTCTCTCTACTTACTTTAGAAGGAACACAGAAAGTGTTCCCTGTGAAGTTGTAGACAGGTCAAGGGTGATTTAGATAAATACCTCTCCCGTGCTTGGTAACTTAACCAACTTATTAATTAGATAGTACGCCCCACACCTACGTTAAAATTAGCTATGTCGCAGTACATTTAGAGGTGCCATCATGTCAGTTATAAAAGTTATTGGTATAGATCTCGGGAAGTCGGTTTTCCATCTCATTGGTCATGACCATTCTGGCCGCGAAATTTACCGACACAAATTGAGCCGAGTTAAGCTCGTTCAATTCATCTCCCAACAAGAAACGACAACCATAGCAATGGAAGCCTGTTGTGGTGCACATTGGCTAGCTCGAAGATGCCAAGAATATGGTCATAATGTTAAGCTGATACCAGCACAGTATGTAAAGCCATACGTTAAGAGCCACAAAAATGACTTCATTGATGCTGACGCTATTGCCGAAGCTGCTACTAGACCTAATATGAGATTTGTTTCTCCTAAGAGTGAACAAGCTCAAATTAGTACGGTTATTCGGAGAATCAGAACGGGATATATTCGCGAAAGAACCTCATGCATGAATAGAATTGGTTCCATCTTGCTAGAGTTTGGCATCAGCTTTCCTCGTGGCCATGCCAATATGAAAAAGTTGTTCCAGTGGCTAGCAGATAAAGATGCAGTAATCCCGCCTCTGCTCATTCTTGAACTTCGCGATCAACTAGATTATTACAACCAATTAAATGAAAAGATTACAGCTCAAGACCAAAAGTTAATCGAACTTAATAAAGAAAACGAGCTGTATGCTTTGCTTCAAACTATACCAGGTGTAGGCCCGATGACAGCTTCGTGTTGTTTGTCTTCTGTAGGTGATCCAAAAGACTTTGCTAATGGGCGAAACTTTGCAGCATGGATAGGGTTAGTGCCGTTTCAATATACAACGGGAGGGAAACCTCGATTGTTGGGTATATCGAAGCGCGGAAACAAAGAGCTAAGAGAATTATTTGTTCATGCAGCTAGAGCCGTAATGTGGAGGGATGCATCTGCGGAGCGCTACTTTGGTTCATGGCTCATTAATTTGAAGTGCCGAAAACCATTCAATGTCGCTGTTGTAGCACTAGCTAATAAATTGGCTCGTATTGCATGGTCAGTGATGAACTCTCACAAAGCATTCGAAGTAAAAGCATAACCAAGATTTGCATATGATAAACCAAGATGACAAAACGGTTAGACCACCAGATTGAAGACCTGAGGGGCAGAACAGCAGTAAAAGTGCTTTCTCATTTATGAGGACAATCTGGCGCGGATCTCATCGTAGAGCTGGGACTAATGAAAGTCTCAAATAGACTCTGAATACATTAGCGCAATCCAACTCTCCCTATCTGGCAGGGTAGATGTCACTGTTAAAATTTAACCAGTTTGGGCGATAAA
>NZ_JBFSUX010000118.1:0-3125 GCF_041467595.1 Vibrio sp. 10N.247.311.13
CTAAGGGTTTGACGCTATTAGATCATATTTGTTAACAAAGTGCGATCCCGCCCTGAGGTTATAGGTAGGAGTATTTAACTAAGTTAGCAAGTACCACCTGATAAAGCGCAATGAAGCTTTAGCTTTAGATCGCTCGGGTTGAGCGGTTTGGTTAGATAACACGAAAAGTATTGGTCCATTCGAGCCTCTTCTTGAATGGTAGCTCGTGCCGTAACGGCAATTATAGGTAACGATGGCTTACGCTTTTCCAACTCAGAAGCAAGCTCAATGCCATCCATAACCGGCATTGAAATATCCGTCAGTACAACATCAAAGTCATGTTCAGAAGCGAGTGCTAAAGCCTCCAAACCATCATTCGCGGTCATGCATTCACAACCTAGCTCGTTTAAGTGGAACTCTAGAATTTCTCGGTTGAACTCAACATCATCAACGATCAAGGCTTTTTTACTTGTGCAGTCTAAGCGCTCTCTAACGTTATATACCTGTTCAGCAACACCGTTAGAACACTCAAGAACATTCATAATTTCTTGAGCTGGGAGTGAGATAACAAAAGTACTACCGGTGCCGAGCACACTCTCAACACGCAACGAACCCTTCATTAACTCTACGATGGTTTTAGTTATCGCCAAGCCCAAGCCAAAACCAAACTGTTGGTCTTCTTGATTAACCTGTTCAAAGCCGTTAAACACCGCATCCAATTTATCTTGGGGAATACCGACTCCAGTATCGCTTACGGAGATATTGAATGCTCTATCGTCGGTTGAAACTTCTATTGTCACCCCTCCCTTGTTTGTAAACTTCAATGCGTTCGAAACTATATTATTGATTGCTTGCTTAATACGAAGCTCATCAATCATCAATGTTGTCGAAGCATCGACATTGCATATAATATCAAGCGACAATTGTTTAGACTCGCTAAGCGGAAAAAACGTATTTTCAATTTCGCGCATCAAACTCATTACTGACAGGCATTTAGGGTTTAATGAATAGCTTGCTGCTTTTACTCTTTCAAAATCCAATAGGTCATTCACAATGCCTAAAATAGTATTGCTCGCACTCGAAATACCGTTCAGCTGATGGCGATATTCGTCAAAGTTTTTGCTATGGCTTAGCATATGTGTATAACCAATAATCGCGTTCAGTGGCGTGCGAACCTCATGGGACACATTTGAAAGCAGCACCGATTTCTGTTTATTGGCCTCACTCGCCTCTTGCGCTGCTATCTCGTACTGCTTCGTTCGCTCTTCAACTTCATATTCAAGCCCTTCAATCAAATTTTGAATCTGGATCCCAGCCTCAGAATAAGCCTTTGAAAGCTGTTCAATTTCGTCTCCATTACTATAAACAGTATGTCTGGATTTATTAAAATCACGCTGCTTTAGATATTTAGCTTGTGCGATCAATTTAGAAATAGGTATCAGCATCTTATTCACCGCGATTGAGTTAATAGCTAAAAACAGACCAAGCAAAAGGATATAAGCAAAGAACAGGCGTTTGATCAACGAGTTATCACCAGATAAAACCAGCTCTTTGGTGGTCGCATAACTGGAACGAATCACATGCTCTGGCGTGACTAAAATCAACCTCCAACCGGTTTGACGGTTCTGAACAAAAGTGACATTGAAAACACCTTTTTCGCCACTTACCACAAAACTACCCAAGTAATGTGACATGATATGGCTTCCGACACTCTTTTGAATTTGTTCATCAAAAACACTTTCAGACATCAATTGGTCGACATTCTGTTGTAGATTCGACGCGATAAGCTTGCCGCTGTCGTCTACTAAGAAATAACGGTATTGGAATTCATCGATCATATTTTCAAAAGTCAGTGAACGAGAAAAATACTCTAAATCTAAATCAAATTTGAGTAACGCGTTATCCCAGTGCTCTGGACGGATATAAATGGCAAACTTAGTGACGTGCCCCACTTTAACTTCTTTCCCTATATAGAAATTCTTGTAGTGGATCATGCGACTAAAATCGACAGAAATAGAGCGGCTTACAATACCATTTTCGGTGATAGAGACTTCTTGGTTGCGTTCAGTGTCAATAAAAAGCACCTTTTTGATAAAGGGCTTAAGCTTAGTATTGATATAAGCCAGCTGTTTATTACGAAGTGCCTCGTTTTTCGATTCATTAACAAAATCATGAGCAAAATCAATCGCCACATGATCCACTTCCTCAGTGATCAGCTCGACCTCTTTATCAAGGGTTACACTTTGAGCTTTCACAAAGGTAAGTAGAAGCTTTTTGTTATTTCCCGTAATGCTCTCCTTTATCTCTTCAAATTGGTTTTGTGAAGAAACCTGAACGATTTCGATAGCGGAGTACGTAAGCAACACCACAAATAGAACCAGTATTGTTGCGTTGGTGAAAATGATTTTATTTTTAAAAGACACGTTCATATCCTCCAACTTAAGCGTCAAAAAGTTGAATCATGGCGTTAGACACATCCATCAAAATCTTTTTTCCTGCACTTTCATTGATTACCGCGTCGTAGTGCTCCAATTTAAGACAAATTCTTGCAACCTCTGTAGCCCCGCAAGATAACGCAATGCCTTTCACTTTATGGGCGAGCGCTCGATTGGACTCACCTCCTTGAAGAATATCATCATTAACCTTGTGCAAACTTCTAATAGCAATCTGACGAAATCGAACGCCAATATCCGATTGAAAGTTACAACCCGTCGCCATTAAAAATACATTTGTGTCGATGCTATACATACCAATTTCTCCCGCCTTCGTGACCCCCCTTAATTTTGACCGTCTGTTACAAAACTGATATGGCAGATCGAGAATTTAAATAACCGGCATGCCTAATGGCATTGTCTGTTTTTTAACTTGGCTTATGCCATATTCACTGCTGGCTACATTTGGACAATAGATCACACTTTTTATGATTATCGAGTGAAAATAATGGCTCAACTTTTCAGACATACTTTTAGACGCTTGGAACAATTAGGTCGAGTGTCTATAAAACAAATATTTGGCGTAACGGCCTTCTATGTAGATCACGTTTTGCTCGTTCTACATAAAAGTGGGGAGTTGTACCTCAGAGGAACACCGGGGCTTTGTTTCCTAATTGGATCTCAGATAGAAACGGCCAGTATGGGTGATTATTA
>NZ_JBFSUX010000119.1:0-2676 GCF_041467595.1 Vibrio sp. 10N.247.311.13
GATATTTGGCGTCTTTTTCATAGCATTGATTATACTAAAATCGTGCCGTTAACGCTTGGAGAATAAGGCTTTATTCTCGATTAACTCATTGTAAAATCGTTTATTTTGATGGGTTCGTGGCCGATAATTGTGAAGCCTGAAAGCAGTCTATCAAGCTCAAATTGAGTGAGGGTAAACACCTGATTTTTCTCTTTTGAAGGCCACTTATACTTGGCTTTTTCAAGGCGTTTATACCAGAGGGCGAAGCCTGTTTTATCCCAGTACAACACTTTAATCTTATCGCGCTGTTTATTGGTAAACAGGAACAGCGCACCGCTGCCAAGAGGCAAGTCAGTATCATTTTCGATAATCGCTGCAAGGCCGTTGATGGACTTTCTAAAATCGACGCTTTCACGATAAAGGTAAATGTCTGGAGCGCTGAGCATACCTTTCATGACAACGCTCCAATGAGTTCAGCAAGATAGGTGGCTGGCGTGCCTTGAGGAATGCTCAGCTCCACATCATTGATGAGAAGTGTCATGTTCGCCGTAGCTATCTGGGCCTGATACTTGGTTGTCTTTTCAACGATTTCGGCTTTAACAAATCCGACAGATTCCGATGGGGTTGCTGTTTGGAGTTGACGCCGTTTGGCAAAGAACGTGGATAAACTCAGTCCATGCTCTTCACAAAAAGCGTGTTGGGTAACACTGCTGCTTTCATATTGTTCAAACAGTGTTTGCCATTCTAGGTTGGTACGTCGTTTTACCATTTCAACTCTCCTTTGGGTTGGAGAGATGATCTTATTCTTCGTGCTGAAGGATTAGAATGCGGTGTTCATGGCACGCTTACAACACGCTTTTACCTACTATGAGTTTTACTTGATTACGTTCTCAATGTAAGAACAAACTATTTCGTGTGCTTTTGCTAGTATTGATCTAACCGATCAGTTCATAATTCATTTACTTACAATTAATTACCTACTAAATCTGACTTGTTGCGCTCATATTTAAGATCATGAGCGCTGTCAAAATTAGGCAACCCGTTAGCACGTTTTTATGAGTAGTCGATGACTAGGATTGGTCATCGAGTACTTAAGACCGTTAATTATATGAGTCATGCTTGTAACGAAGCGTCATATACTTATCTTCGTATGAAAGGTTAACGGAAATGTCAGTTTGTTGAGATCTGAAATCAACACTCCTTGTTCGGTATTTGTTATACGGAATGTCCATTCCGGTCTCTTTGTAGTTTTTTCTTGCAACAAAATTTCGAACATCTTGGAAGACGGACTCACTTTGGGTTTTAAACGAGGTCTCGATTAAAACCAATCTATCTTCACACTTGCCTTCCCCATATTCTAGGAAAGCAAATCTAACTTTATCGATTTTTGGAAGGGAGAGGTTATTACCCTTTATGTACCTCTGCTCTTTGATAAAAATCGGATTTTTGCCATTGTTATTAAAGCTGTAAAAAGGAGAACTAGATGATAAATAATCTCTCGAGTTTGTTAGCTCACAGCTACTGCTTATTCCCATCTTTAGTCCGTAAAGCTCAACTGGTTTTTTGTTGGTGCACAGTTTTAAGTTATCAGGGTTACCTGAGCAAAAGACAAAACGGTCAGACTTAAGAGCGTCAATGAAATCAGCTTTAGCACCACTCTTTATACTTTCAGAAAGATCCGATACTTGAGTGCTAAGATTGTCCTTTGCATTAAATGATATGAATGGATAGCTTTTCCTGCTTAAGCTGTAGAAATCAACCTCCGATTCTAGTTCTAAGTCAGGGTTGGCATCGCTCACAAGGCGATAAATTTGTCTGTATTTTGTTGCGAGTTGATGTAGTTCTTGCATTTCAGGCGTGTATATTTCTAACGCCTTTTTGTATTCAAGTTGCAGTTGCCTTGGTAAGTTACCAAGATTTACAACTTTATCCTCATCAGTGAAGTTATATTGAAACGCATAAATTCCGTCAGTATCGTCTCGGAGCACTCTTAACTTAATTTTCCAGCCATCATCACTGTAAAGATCATAGTAATAATTTCGAGCAGTATTGATGCTTGGGTATTGTTGAGCAACATTAAAGGCAGCAAGGGAAAGAGCGCTATTCACAAGGTAATTGTCGTAACTATCTCCAATTACAGGCTTGAAGCTGCGGTCGATCACTACAGGTTCAGATGGAACAGTTGAACTAGAAGATGTGACGGATGATGAGCATCCTGATAACGCCAATAGCAACGTAATTGCTATTTGTTTTTTTATGATGGAGAGTGACATGATGATGTTTCCGATTTGATTCATTACCCATAACTTGCGCAATGGTCTTTCCAACCGTTGTGAAATGAATATCCACTTAACATCTAGTGTTGAGAGCGCAGGTATTGGTTGATCCATTTAGAAATTTGATTGAGATTATTATGTAACCTGGTTTTTATGTCTACAGAATTAGTCACAATTCGATAATAAACAGAACCCATTAAATCGTTAATTTATAAGTGGTTATAAGTCTACTAGCAGTTAACAGCGAGAATTGGATGCCAAGGCACTGTGAACTTTTTACCTGGAACGAGTATTTATTGAAGGGCGCCACCTCTAACGGTAGGTTGTATGAGCAGTACTACCGATAGCGGATATAAAGTTAACGATTCCCTATCTGGCAGGGTAGATGTCACTGTTAAAATTTAACCAGTTTGGGCGATAA
>NZ_JBFSUX010000120.1:0-2353 GCF_041467595.1 Vibrio sp. 10N.247.311.13
GAACGGCGGACTGTTAATCCGTATGTCGCAAGTTCAAGTCTTGCAAGGGGAGCCACATTCAAGAAAGCCAAGTCGAAAGACTTGGCTTTTTTTCGTTTGAACAAAAACAAACTCTATTCAATATACACATCAGCTCCTCACTAACTCTTAATCAGTCTCGATAAATTGAGTTATCTCCTTTTAGTACTCTTACTACAGCAGTTGATTCTAAGTTCTATAAAGCATATCCACTACAACAGAACCAACGCCTTATAAAGTTCATGACCCGCTAATATTCACATTAAAACAAATAGAACCAAGTCCTGTTACTTTTTTTTCTTCGAAAATTTAATCCCTATCATACTTTGATGTCTTTCTAATATCTGACTTACACCACTTAGATTAAGATTCGATGAATTATACCTAATACTAATTATTGAATCGCTGCGCGGGGAAATATGAAACTAAAAACGCAAGCTTACTTATTATCGGGCATCATCTTGATCGCCCTGCTAGCACTGACGGCTACAGGCTTATGGACCTTAAGAGTTGCTAGCAACATGGACAACAAAGCTCGCGTAACAGAGCTGTTTAAGAGCGCATACAGCATTCTTACTGAAGTCGAAAAAATGGCGATTGATGGCACACTAGAAGAAGAGCAAGCCAAGCAACTAGCTACTCGCCTTCTACGCAACAACATCTATAAAGATAATGAATATGTTTACGTAGCCGATGAGAACATGACGTTTATCGCGACACCATTAGATCCTCAACTGCACGGAACCAGTTTTAACGACTTTAAAGATGGCGACGGCAATAGTGTTGGGCAGCTAATCCAAAGAGTACTTGGTAATCGTACTGGCGAGATCATTGAGTACACCTGGACACAAAAACTGCCAGATGGAACGATTGAAGAAAAACTGTCTATTGCAGAGAAAACGCCACATTGGGGTTGGGTTGTCGGCACTGGTATCGGGTTCAATGAAGTTAACGCTCGTTTTTGGTCTACTGCTCAATGGCAGCTATTCCTTTGTGTCGTGATTGCTGGTCTTATTCTGGCGAGCCTAATTGTATCCATTAAACGCATGCTAGCGCTTCTTGGCGGCGAACCTAAAGACGTACGAGAAGCAGTACAAGCCGTAGCACAAGGTCGAATTCAAACCTCTTTCGAAACTCAGGCAATTGACGGCAGTATCTATCACGCCGTACAACAAATGAGTAAGTCATTGGCTGAGCTAGTATCAAACCTTGACGCTTCAATGCTGGCATTAAGAGGCGAACTGCAGCGCGTAGAAGATCGCGCTGGGTCAATTGGTCAACTGACAGACACCCAACAGCAATCAACAGAGATGATCGCGACAGCAATGACCGAGATGGCCTCTTCAGCCAATAACGTAGCTGCTTCAGCTAGCGATACCGCGCGCAACACCGACGAGGCCGACAAACAGAGCCAGCATACCCAACAACTCATTCACAACACAGTAGATAACATTCAAGGCTTAGCAGGCCAACTAGGCACAGCAAGCGAAGCTGTCGCTAACCTAGATAACGATGTAAACAACATTGCAAAAGTATTGGATGTGATTGGTGATATAGCGGAGCAAACTAACCTATTGGCACTAAATGCAGCCATTGAAGCAGCTCGAGCTGGCGAACAAGGTCGTGGATTTGCTGTTGTAGCAGATGAGGTTCGTAACCTTGCAGGCAGAACACAATCGAGCACAAAAGAAATCCAATTAATGATTAATAACCTTCAAGAGGGATCTCGCAACGCAATTCAAACCATGGAAGTGTGTGCCGCGACCAGTGAAAGCACCGTAACAGAGTCTCAAAACGCCTCTGAAGCACTACAACAGATTGTTGTCGCATTAGAGTCCATTTCATCAATGAGTCATCAAATCGCAACAGCGGCCGCTGAGCAGACTCAGGTGAGCGATGATATATCGAAGCGTATCAATATGATCGAAGAGAGCGGTAACCAACTGAGCAATGTCGTAACAGAAAGTCATAACAGCACCCAAACTCTTGCCTCTCTTTCCAACGAATTAGAAGCTTGGGTTAATAGGTTTGAAGTAAAACACTAAACTCCCTAGAAAATTTTCAAATAAAAAAGCACGTTTTCATACGTGCTTTTTTTATTTCGGCGCCCATTCAGTGTAGTTAACCGTAGTTTTACTATCTTTTAGGGCATGCTAGACCTAGGTTTTTCACCCCAAATGAGCAAAAACAACCCACTAAGTATAGAAAAACATCAAACGATACTTTTTTTGCAATTTAATGTTGACCCAGAACGCGAAAACACGTTTAATACACCTCGTCGCCCGGATAGCTCAGTCGGTAGAGCAGAGGATTGAAAATCCTCGTGTCGGTGGTT
>NZ_JBFSUX010000121.1:0-2296 GCF_041467595.1 Vibrio sp. 10N.247.311.13
TTTTTCATTACTTTAAGGGGATTTAGGCTTATGAGGCGATTTTGATAGTATAAAACAATTTACTTAGCGTGCTAACCAAGTATAATAGTTAGCACGCTAAGTAAATGGGAACCATGATGCAAAAAGAATTCGACCATATGAAAGAGCTATCACTGGCAGAACAATTGGGGCGTCTGCATCGCTTATGGCGCACCTCTGTTGACATTGAACTTGCCCCTTTAGAGTTAACTTACCCACGCTGGACAGCCTTATGGAAACTGTGGCGATTAGGCGACAACCTCAGTCAAAAAGTATTAGCCAATGCCTTAGAAATTGAACTGGCCTCTTTAATGCGCACCTTAGCCCAATTAGAACAGCAAGGGCTCATTGAACGCCACTGTTGCCCCCATGATAAACGCGCCAGACTTGTCAATTTGACTCCTGCTGGACTCGATTTAATAACGAAAGTTGAAGTAACAATTATCAATATCCGTAGCCAATTGCTCTTAGGCATAAACGCTGAAGAACTTACTGAGTTTGAAAGAGTAATTAATCTGATTGGTAATAATGCGTTAACCAAATTAGCTAAAATGACAGACAAGTAAGTGAATACAAATATGACACCAGATCAACAATTTTCGCGGCTAACAAAAATTGCCTTAGCAGGCTTTATGCTGGTATTTGGTTACTTTATGTTTGCTGATGCGACTATGCCATTAACGCCGCAGGCTATGGCAACTCGGGTTGTGACTAAGGTTACCCCACAAGTTAATGGCCGCATTAAAACTATTGCTGTCACTAATAACCAAGTTGTTAGCAAGGGTGAATTACTGTTTGAAGTAGATCCTAGACCGTATAAGTTAGCGGTAGATGAAGCGCAGTTGGCTTTAGAGCAAGTCCAGCAAGATAACGCTGAGCTAGATGCCTCTTTGTTAGCGGCGCAAGCTGATGTCAATGCCAGCCAAACCACATCACAACAAAAACGCAGCGAAGCAAAGCGTCTTGATGCACTGTACAAAACTAATGGCGTATCCCAACAGCAACGCGATCAAGCTGACAGCGATGCCGCTGCGGCTGAAGCAAATTTGCTGGCAACCCAAGCCCGTTTAAAGCAATTAGAAGTGAGCCGCGGTGTTTACGGTAACAATAACTTAAAAGTACGTCAGGCCGAAAATCGCTTAGCCCAAGCCAAATTAAACCTGTCTTATACCCAAGTTCATGCGGATCAAGACGGCACAGTTACTAACTTGCAAATCATGGTCGGCGGCTTTGCGGCCATTGGCCAGCCACTGCTGGCTCTTGTTTCTGATGATGTGGATATTATTGCTGATTTTAGAGAAAAGGCATTACGAGATGTCTCAATTTCATCTAAAGCCCTTGTTGCGTTTGACGGTGAACCAGGCCGTTTATATCGCGCCCACGTCAGCAGTATTGATGCTGGGGTTAGCGCCGGACAGTTCGATGCCAATGGCAGTTTAGCGACTCCGCAACAATCTGATCGCTGGGTCCGTGACGCCCAAAGAATGAGATTGCATTTACAATTAGATAATGACGAAGTCATGAGAACATTGCCAACGGGGGCACGGGCGACGGTGCAGATAATGCCAGAAAATAGTTTGCTGAACTTATTAGCTCATGGGCAGATTAAAGCCATCAGTATGCTGCACTATATCTATTAACATCATACATTTGATAGATGCGCTATTTTAAATATATTACAGCGACACAAGGCAACAATCATGTTACTAAGATTTAATCCCATGACAGCCAATGATTTACGTCAATGTCTACGTATTGCCACTGCTGGCACGATTGGCTTTACTGTGTGCAAACTGTTCGGCTTTAGTAACGGGGTGTTTTATACTGTTACCCCTATGGTATTGCTAGGGCTAGCACCTGTGTTCACCGCCCATGTCGCGCGGCAGGTGTTGGCGTCTTCTGTCACAGCTGGATTAGTGGTAGGCGTTATCGGTGGTTTATTTGGTGGCCATCCAGTCTTAATGACCCTGATTATTTTTGGGGTGTTTGTTGGCTTTTTTACCGCCATGACCCGCGGCAGTTTTTTTCTTTATGGTGCCAATAGTTTACTTAATCTGAGCATCATGCTTAATTTTGCCAGTTACCCTGATACTGATCTAAACGGTCTCATCGGCGCTAATCTCGGCGCCACAATACTGGCAATCATTATCGCCTATATCATGGTCTCGTTAATCCCTGATGTTGAACCCAGAAAATTGCAAAAACCACCAGCAAAATCAGTAAATCGAATGCGACATGAAGTATTACTGGGGGCAACTATCGCCACAGCATCTTTTGT
>NZ_JBFSUX010000122.1:0-2289 GCF_041467595.1 Vibrio sp. 10N.247.311.13
TTGTTGAACGAAGCCGCTACGCGGCAGAGTAAAGCGAGTGCGAACCATACTCTTGTAACACCATCACCCTGATGGTCGTTCACAGGAGTAACCCCATGAAACCCGATGACTTAAAACGTTACAACACCCTTTATGAACAACACCTTACCAACCTAAAGCTGCAAGGTAAACGACCCGCGACCATTGATGCCTATTCCCGTGCGGTTCGTCGGATCACCGCTCATTTCGACCGAGCCCCTGATACATTAACGACCTCTGACCTCAAACAGTTCTTCGCGTCTCTTATTCAAACCCACTCGTGGAGCACCATAAAACTCGATCGTAATGGCTTGCAGTTTTTCTATCGCTACACGCTCGATAAACAGTGGGAGTGGCTCAATATCGTCAAGCCGCCACAAGTAAAACGACTGCCCGACATACTGACACCACAGCAAGTCAGCTCGCTGATTACTCACACTCGACAAGCACGTTATCAGGTGTTTTTTCTTACTCTGTACAGCATGGGGTTACGACTCAGTGAGGGATTAAATCTTACGGTTCATGATATCGACAGCCAAACAATGCGCGTTCACATACGGGAAGGAAAAGGCGGAAAAGACCGAATGGTGCCGCTTCCGCAGCGAACGCTTAAGGCACTCCGCACGCACTGGCTTACCCATAAGCATCCTTGCTACTTATTTCCTGGACTTGGTACATGTCACGACACCCCCATGGATCGTGGCGGAATTCAAAAGACGATGAAACTTGTACTTAAAGAGTGTGGTATCAAAAAGCCTGCGAGTCCTCATTCACTCAGACATTGCTTCGCAACGCACTTACTTGAGCAAGGAGTCGACCTACGTTCACTGCAATCACTGCTCGGTCATGCAAGCCTCAACACCACGGCACGATACACCCGAATGACTCAGATAAAGCAGCGTGATGCGGCAATGGCCATCAACCAATTAACGGATGATCTAGACTTAACATGGAGCATAAAATGAGTACTTTCATTGAACTGCTTCGCCAGCATCATCGTGCGCTTAAGCATCACTATCATGCGCAGATAAATGGCGATATGCATCGAGCTATTGGGGCGATGCTCCGTTG
The DNA here is from genome assembly GCF_041467595.1 of Vibrio sp. 10N.247.311.13. Taxonomy (NCBI): domain Bacteria; kingdom Pseudomonadati; phylum Pseudomonadota; class Gammaproteobacteria; order Vibrionales; family Vibrionaceae; genus Vibrio; species Vibrio sp. 10N.247.311.13. The sequence goes on from NZ_JBFSUX010000122.1 coordinate 1,090, forward strand.
CAAAACAGAGCAACAAGGACGCTCACAATGGTTCTGCAGTCACTGCCATCACGATGACCGATTGCCTCTTTCTTGTGGTCATCGCCATTGCCCTCAATGCCAACAACGCACCACTTCTGACTGGCTACAGCGTCAACAGCAAAAACGGTTACCTGTTCACTATTTCATGGTGACCTTCACTTTACCGTATCAATTGAGAGTGCTGGCAAGACATCAACCTAAAGCGATATATAACGGTATGTTTAAGGTGGCATCAGGGGTATTAAAGGATTTTGCCAACCGACAACGGCAAGGTGAACTTGGTTTTACCGCCGTGTTGCATACTCACAGCCGACAACGAAACTTGCACCCACATCTGCACATTATCGTGGCGGCAGGCCAATACGACGCGTCGAGGCAAACGTGGCACAAAGGCAACAAGCATTACCTCTTCAACGCGTTTGCTTTGGCCAAAGTATGGCGAGCAAGAATGCTAGAGGCCATTAATCAACACCCAACGTTGTGGTTGCCGAGTGGCATACCCAAACAATGGGTGGTCGATTGCAGACAAGTGGGATACGGTCAGGCTGCGTTGAGCTATTTGGCTCGCTATCTCTATCGTGGTGTGCTGCCTGATGAAGACATCATCAGTATCACAGATGATACTGTCACCTTCCGCTATAAAGAGAGCCAGACCAATGCATGGCGAACGCGCACCTTGCCCACTCTGAAGTTCTTACTGCTCATTTTGCAGCACGCGCTGCCCAAAGGGTTGCAGCGAGTACGAGATTACGGTTTTTTACGTGGTCAAGCACACGCCTTAAGAGCCCGCATTCAACTGTTGTTATTGAACTTGCTCTATATAATGCCGCCGCTAACCGCACCGATAAGAACCAAAGCAATACGAGTATGCCCTTGCTGTCAGCATCAGATGGCGTGTGTTGGAGTAAGTCGACCCATCTAGCCGAAAGGCATTGATAACAAGGAGAATGGCATTGACGAGAGCAGAGGAGATGTAACGACGAAAGAAACGAAAAATAGCTAACTGGTTGATAAGATTGCTATCGCAACCTTATCTTGACCCCGCTCGCCTTGAGAAAAGCCTCAAAGCGATGTGCCCTTCAAGTTCAATCGTACAATTTACTTAACAAAGTGGCTTCGGGCTTGTTCAACACTCGGGATTTAGTGTTGGCTGCGCAACACCTTAATCCTTATTTGTTA
>NZ_JBFSUX010000123.1:0-2080 GCF_041467595.1 Vibrio sp. 10N.247.311.13
CTAAGGGTTTGACGCTATTAGATCATATTTGTTAACAAAGTGCGATCCCGCCCTGGTGTTAAGAGTGATGTGTCGTTGAAACCAAATAGGAACAAGAATAGTTCACTATAGTCATTGTTTTTACTTCGAGCATCGAGAAAGTGAGATGTGTTGAGCATCTTATGGCTATCGTTTCTAATGAACTTCGGAGCAAGAAGGCGTAGGGATGGTCTAGATGTTTCAATACCAAAAAATAGGCTTAATAGAAGTTTCTCGTATTCGTCTCTATCAAGTACATTACCATCAACTGAGAAAAACTCATCTTTATCAATGGCGAAGTTACGAACTAATACATGATAAACGCCCAAATGATCTGTAAACGACAGCTCACACTGGACATCACTTTCCTTAAAAAAAGATTCAATTTGAACGTTTGGCCTAGCGTACTCGTCGTCAAAATAAATAGGCTCAATTGAACCCAATAACATGAAATCGATTACGCGTGAAAGGGTTGATTTACCGACGCTATTGCCGGTTCTACCGATATCTTTATCGTTGGTGATCAGATTTAACCCATCTTCAAATTTGACGGTTCTACATTGTGAACCGTTTTCTGTAATTGTTAACCTATTGAGCTTCATTGATTGTTACCGTGTTTCCATTGACGTTGATAGCTGAAATCATAAACAACCAATCTAGAGATAAGATGATATGGTCAATTGATACATCTAGTTCAGCTGATGTGATTTGTATGAGTTTCCTCAAATCACATTCTCCGTAACTGATTTCTTTTAAAATAATTCCGCCTATGAAATAAACGTTTAACTTTGGATCGCATCCATTTATTGGCAGCATAAGGGGTTCTCCAATACTACGCACTCAATAAAAGCATGTGCTACGACGACGTTTATCCCTAGGTCTAAATCTTCTTTAAGACTTGGCTTGTTTTTGGATGCATAAGCCGTGTTTTTTAGTTTCTCGATGATAAATTCAATGATTAAACAGGAATTCTGCTTTATTTCCTCTATGTCTATATCGCCTGTAAAGTATTCGATTTCTACGAAATCTAACGCTTCATAATAAAGGTCATTTAAGTTGTTTAAGACCTTTGATTTTCCAAAAGGGATAGTTGAGTCAATAGTTGAAAATGAAGCTTCAACCTTCTTTGAGTGCTTCAGGTATTGGCGGATTATTGCACTTTTTCCTTGCAACTGATTGTGATTGATTTTTTCGATCGTATCAGCACTTGGTGTCCGATTTCGGGTGCTAGGTTCGAATCCATTATTTGCTATCAACTTTAGGACTTCGTTGATAGCTGAATCGATATTTTGTTCAGGTGCATCGCCAAGTTGTACATTACCTACAACTTTGTCAATTGCGACTGTCTTATTCATAAGTGGAGCCTACATGTCGATTTTTATGCCGCCAGTGACTTTGTTCGCATAAACGTTCTTTTCACCAACCTGTTTTACTTTTGTACTGCTTTGGTCTAGATCTTGAGCAGTATTTTCAGTTTTGTTTTGTGACTTTTGTATCGAATTAGTATTAGTAATTTGAAGTTTTAGTTTTTTCACTTCTTGGTTCTTTTTACAACCAAACAAAAAGCTCAAGACCGTACAAATCCATGCGATCGCTACACCAAGGTCAGAAGAGAAAAATTCCATATAGATATAAACCACTTATTTTGTAGGAGAATGTTCCTGCGATTATACTCAATTGTTTGGTGTCTTGAAGAAAAATCCTTAATTTACAATTAATTATAAAAATATCAATTAAGTTAACCTAACCTAACCTAACCTAACCTAACCTAACCTTATAGCTGTTAGTAGCTCATATAAGCCGTTCGAACCGCAAGTGAACGATAGTTTGGGCGAATTTCGCCATGTGATACAGCACAGAGATTTACAACAAACAGCTTTGGAAGAATTGATAACTTTTTGTAGGGGGACTCCATAAGCAGGATTTGAATGAGAAAAAGGTCAGCTCATTATGGGGCAGAATGTATGGTACGCCCCGTTTTGCAAGTGAATCAGCAAAATAACAGAGCGGTGTTTTTCAAGGTAGTTGTCATCATTTGCTTACTTATTAAGCAGCTTCTCTT
>NZ_JBFSUX010000124.1:0-2051 GCF_041467595.1 Vibrio sp. 10N.247.311.13
TCCAGCTAAATATCCGTTTAGATTCAAACAGTAATGCTTATCCGAACGGCATTGGAGCGTAATGCTCGGCTTTTTTGTGCCTGCTATTTGAACTTAAGCTTTGGTTGGCTCGATATTCGTAGCTAACTTACTTTAATCAAGCTTCGTTCCTGTAACTATGCTTCGTCCATGAAACTAAGCATCGCGCCTAGAACGAATGTTAGTGCCAAAACTTAGCTGTATCGCGTTCTAAGCCTATACCAAAAGAACGTGCTACAAGATGCTGAAACAAAGAGTGAAGGCTATCTAAGCGTCGTTACAGTGCATCTATTCGTAGAGTTGTGCTCGAAGGCAATCAAAATAAGATCAGATCACTATTCTCAACTTCAGTGAGCTTTTTGATGCAAACACTGAGCAATTGAGAAATCGAGCAAAAAGTTATCGGTAATGATAAGCAGACGAAAGGGAAGGGTGGTTGTTTTTCAAGCGGATCACCTGCATTTGTTCGAGTCGCTTTAATTAACTGAATCAAGTTAAAAATAACGTGAGCACTCGTTTGCGTCACCTGTTCATTAATTTTCTTATTCAACTATTTTTTAATTCCGCTCTCGAAATAAATAATTTAATGACCAAGATCAACTTAATTGTGTTCATTTAGTGATTTTTTCAAAACAAAAGTTGAAAGATTCAAAAATTATTGAATAATGGACTTAACTAAAATTGAAGTAAACACTTCATCCAATTCGTACTGAAACAGGATCCATATCCAATGTCTAATTCGTTTGTTCTGGTTATTAACTCGGGTAGTTCATCCCTAAAATTTGCTGTAATCGATTCTGTTTCTGGTGAAGCAGTATTAAGTGGCCTAGGGGAGTGTTTTGGTCTTGAAGATGCTCGTATGAGCTGGAAATTCCAAGGCGAGAAAACTGAAATTGCCATTCAAGGTGAAGATAACCACCACAAAATTGCCATTGGCAAATTGGTTGGCCTGATGGAAGACCTAGGCTTCACGGCTGATATCGTGGCTATCGGTCACCGTATCGTTCACGGCGGTGAGAAGTTCACTCAAACGGTTCGCATTACTGAAGAAGTAACGAACGAAATTGAAAGCCTATCTGACCTAGCTCCACTTCATAACCCAGCAGGTGCTATCGGTATCCGTGCTGCAATTGAAGCTTTCCCTTCTCTACCTCAGTTCGCTGTATTTGATACTGCTTTCCACCAAACAATGCCTCAACGTGCATTCACTGGTGCAATCGCAAAAGAGCTATACACAGACTTCGGCGTACGTCGCTACGGTTTCCACGGCACTAGCCACTACTTCGTTAGCCGTGAAGCTGCGAAGATGGTTAACAAGCCAATCGAAAAATCGAGCTTCATCTCTGTTCACCTAGGTAACGGCGCATCTGTATGTGCTATTAAAGATGGTAACAGTGTTGATACTTCTATGGGCTTCACACCACTTTCAGGCCTAATGATGGGCACACGTTGTGGTGACCTAGACCCAGGCATCATCGAATACCTACTTAAGAAAGGCTGGTCACAAGAGCAAGTATTTAACTCTCTAAACAAGGAGTCTGGCTTCCTTGGCGTGTCTGGTCTTACGAGCGATGCTCGTGGCATCTTAGAAGCAATGGAAGAGGGCCACGAAGGCGCTAAGCTTGCGTTTGAGGTGTTTACTTACCGCGTAGCGAAATACGTTGCTTCTTACCTAGCAACGCTAGATTCTTTAGACGGTATCATCTTCACTGGTGGTATCGGTGAGAACTCTCTACCAATTCGTCGTGAGATCTTAAACAACCTTAAGATTCTAGGTTTCGTTGAAGATGTAGCAGGTAACGAATCTGCTCGCTTTGGTGCTGAAGGGATCATCGCTAAGTCTGAAATGTTAGACGCAGTAGCAATGGTTATCCCAACCAACGAAGAATTCGTGATCGCCCAGCAGTCGGTTGAACTGCTGTAATTTTTTCAAAAACAGATAGTTAAAAGCGAGCTTAGTGCTCGCTTTTTTGATCTTATATGTTGGATAGACCATCGCTAAGTGGCCTTATAGCGAGATAGTCAAAACTCAT
>NZ_JBFSUX010000125.1:0-2021 GCF_041467595.1 Vibrio sp. 10N.247.311.13
AGAAGCTGCTTAATAAGTAAGCAAATGATGACAACTACCTTGAAAAACACCGATACCTTCTACCTGAAAGTATGCTGGATAAACCCATATTCAAGGTAAAAACTCGAGTCGACTTACCTGATTATCTCGACACCATCGGCATTGCGTATCGCAAGTCTGAAAATGAACTGGTTTCTGCGCGTAAACATGTTTGGGCCGAGAACCTTGAAGGGCTGCTTGAAGAGCGTATTGACTCTTCCGATGCATCAGGAGAATCGGATAAAGAGCTGCTCATTACTTTCGAGCAGTTCAATGGTTCTTACACTGGCAATGCTGAAGTAAAAGGAACTTGGATATTGAGCGAGCAAGATCAAGAGCTTGCACGTGCTGATTTCGATTCTAAGGTGCCGTTGAAAGAGTCGGGGTATGAATCGCTTGTCGAAGCTCTAGGGGAAGGGCTGGATCAGGTACTCGCAGATATTCAGTCGCAATTGCCGTGATTATCCGAAGGTAATATCTAGTAGGTTGTCGATATTATTTTTAGAACCTCGAATCAAATTAATGAGAATATGAAAAAGCCACCGTTGATACAGTGGCTTTCTTATAGTTTACGCGTGTTGAAAATTAACCATACTTATTAATAAATGCAATAACATGCTTATTGCTAAGTAGCTCTATTTTATCGATTGTTAGAATACAGTATGTGTATGATTTGTTTTTAAACGTAATGTTAGAGGCTTCTTCTGTTGGCTCTGAGAATTTATAGATTTCAAATCCAAGTTTTTTCATTAGATCCAATGCACTTGGGTTCTTGATGATCATGGAATACTTTTTAATCTTAGTGTTTCTTGCAAGAAGCTTCATATCGGAAATTAGATTCGCAACAGATTGTTCGTGCTTCTCAGAGTGACCGCTAACCACAATGTAATTTAAGTTATGGTTAGAATCTAAAGAGCAGGCTTGCTTAAGATTTAGATGCTTATTTTTGTATTGCTCGAATGCCTCTTCGTTGAAGAAAAAACCTAGGCTATGACTAACAATATTGCCCTTAACATCGACCATTTTTCTGCCATGCGCCTTTTTTTCACTGAAATAGAGAAACAGGTCGATAGTCTCAAGAGGTGAAGCATCCACCTTTGTATATTGCGAAATCAGCTTTATTCTATCTATTACTGCTTTGTCATTCTGATCTGTCATTAGTGGCATGATCTGACAGTCGCAGCCTTCTTCTATTTCCCCTTTAGAGATAGACGATATTCGGCTTTGAAACGAAAAGAACCTCTCACGAAGGAAGTCTTCAAGTAATGCACTGTCTTCGTTATCTTCTGAATCAAAGGATTTCAACGTTGTATACAAGTCCAGACCAAGGCAGTCCAATAACTTTAGGGCTTTGTAATTACTTGGTTTTACTTTGCTATTTTCCCATCGATTTATCGTTACGACATCTACAGAGCTGAATTCATCATCTAAGTGATTAATGTATGCCGCAAAATCCTTTTGCGTTAACTTCAATTTCTTGCGCGCTTCGCGCAGTAATTGCGGAAATTTCATCATGGTAGAATATTCATCTTTGATTAGTGACATTACGTTCCGATTAGTCAGATAGTCTATTTTATCAATCGTTAATATACAGTAGCTATAATATTTATTTTTGAATGTAATATTACATTTTTTAGCAGAAGGTTCTGAAAATTTAAATACTTCAAACCCCACACTCTTCAAGAGTCTCATCATATTGGGGTCTTTTACTAAAACAGAATATTTTTTAATGTTTTTGTTCTGAGAAAGTAACTGTATATCTGAAACTATATGCTCAATAACATGATCTTTTGTCTCTGAGTGTGAGCTTATATTAAAATAATTTATGCTTTTGCTTGAATTTAAAGAGCAGGCCATTCTTAGATCTAGCTCTTGAGTTTTTAATGTTTCAAATTGATGGTCTTCAAAGAAAAAGCCTACGTTGTGACTCACAATGTCACCATCTACATTGGCTTTGTTTCCTAATTGGATCTCAGATAGAAACGGCCAGTATGGGTGATTAT
>NZ_JBFSUX010000126.1:0-1892 GCF_041467595.1 Vibrio sp. 10N.247.311.13
TTGTGCGCCGAGCATGGCGTTGATCTAGGAGGTGAAAGTCCTCTACGGGCTCAGTCGAGCGAGAACCGTTAGCCTATGCAAGGGTGTTCACCGTGAGGTGAAATCTGAAGGAAGCAAATGGCAAAACTTGGTTGTGACGAACAGAAATCTGATAGTAGGTCATTACAACTTGGGCAACCTAGCAATAGATAGAATAGCCCGATGCCTCGACGGGAAGTGTGTAGTGATAAATCAGGCACGGCCAAGGGAAAGAGCAACGTCTTACCTCGGGAGATCTTATTACTTGTCTCGATAGAGACTAATACAGCAGCGATGCGGTATGACGAGCAATAAGAAGTCAGCAGAAGGCATAGTACCTTAAGGAAGTACAACTTAAGGGAAGGCCCGAACTGAATATATCAAGAAGCAGTCACTAGACACTCAATCATGTGGGGTCATAGCAAGATGAAAACCATCTCTACGTCCCAATGGGCGATACAGCAAGTAAAGCTCATGGTGATGAAGAATGACAAGCATGATTGGCGTAAACAGGAGGACGAGTCTTGGTGATCTCAACGTCGTTGATGGAGCAAATCTGCTCTTCAACCAACTTGAATCAAGCTCTACGAAGAGTGAAGAAGAACAAAGGATGTGCAGGTGTCGACAAACTCGACATAGATGCGACTATCTCAACACTTCGACAGGCTTCAAATGGGCAAGCGCTTCGCCAGAGTCTTCTGGAAGGAAGCTACCAACCTCAACCGGTACTTGGTGTAGAAATCCCTAAACCTAGTGGTGGCGTAAGGCAACTAGGTATCCCAACCGTGCTTGATAGAGTTGTCCAACAGGCAATGACCTCAGTACTGTCAGATATCTATGACCCCAAGTTCTCCAATAGCAGTTACGGATTTAGACCAAACCGCAGTGCGCACCATGCATTAACGGCAGCCAGTCATTACATCCGAGAAGGTCGAGGTTATGTTGTAGATATCGACCTAGCGAAATACTTCGACACAGTGAATCACGATAGACTGATGTACAGACTGTCACAGGACATCAGTGATAAACGAGTGTTGAAGCTCATCAGGTTATATCTACAGGCAGGCATAATGCGAAACGGGATGGTTGAACAGAGACAAAGAGGGACACCACAGGGTGGACCATTATCCCCGTTGCTATCCAATATCGTATTAGATGAACTGGATAAAGAGTTAGAGCGCAGAGGGCATAAGTTCTGTCGATATGCAGACGACTGCCAAATCTATGTTCATAGTGAAGAAGCCGCTTATCGAGTTAAAGAGTCGATAACGGAGTTCTTGGAGCAAAAGCTGAAGCTCACGGTAAATCGAGAGAAAAGTGGTGCGACAAGAGTGACAGAGCGGACTTACTTAAGCCACCGCTTCGGGATAGATGGAACAATCCATCTATCGAAGGCAGCACAAACTCAAATGAAGAAGCGAGTGCGGCAGATAACGAAGCGAAACCGAGGGCGAGAGTTGCAAGCAGTCATAGCGGAATTAACTCAATACCTAAGAGGTTGGCAACACTACTTCAAACTCGCCATACGGAAAAGCAGCTTGCAGCGCTTAGACGAATGGATACGGCGACGGCTACGATGTTACCGCTTAAAACAACGCAAACGCAGATACGGCATAGCGACATGGTTACAACAACAAGGTGTAACGGAGCGCAATGCGTGGAAGGTAGCGATGTCAGATAAAGGGTGGTGGCACTTGGCCTTAACGCCGCAGTTAAATCACGCCATGCCAATAAAATGGTTCGAGGAGTTGGGCCTGTACTCATTGGGAGATGGGTATGAGTCACTGAAAATATATTCGGAACCGCCGTATGCGACCCACGCTTGTACGGTGGTGTGAGAGGACGGAGGCCGTGAGGCCTCCTCCTACTCGATT
>NZ_JBFSUX010000127.1:0-1753 GCF_041467595.1 Vibrio sp. 10N.247.311.13
AAACCGGCAACCGTTAATAGCGGTTCTAGGGTTCAAATCCCTATCCCTCCACCACCATTAGAAAGCCCGCTGAGAAATCAGCGGGCTTTTTTCTTATCTGCGATATACATAAATAAAAGGGGAAGGGCACTGACGTGCTCTTCCCTTTTTTGTATTTAAAACAATGACGACTAGTCCGCTAAATATTTCCCTTCTGCAACTTGCCAGAACGCTCGAATTAGAGGGTTATCTAGCTGTGCTCGCTTACAACATACGCCTAACTCAAATGGCTTGATAGGTTCTATCTTTAAGCGGCTAACTTTATCTCTTACTGGACTGTTGTTTATGACCACATCAGGTGCGATGCCAACTCCACATCCTAGTGCCACCATACTTACAATCGCCTCATGGCCAGAAACTTGCGCGTATATGTTGGGTTTTATCTTCATCTTTTTAAACCATGCATTGGCTCGTTCACGCGCTGTTCCTGCTTCTGGGATGATAAAGGGCACTTCATTCCAGTTTGGCTTATCGGATTGCAGTTGTTGGCTAAAGCTACTCACACCAGATGGAATGATGACTGACAGTGGAATATCGCTGATGGTTTCGAATTCTAACCTTGAAGGAAGGATGTCTGGCTTTGCTGAAATCGCGATATCCGCTTCATCGTTTAAGATCTTGTCGATGGATTGAGCTGGATCACCAGTAGAGAGCTTAAATTCAATATACGGATGAATAGCCCTAAATTCGGTTATGAGTTCAGGTAGGTGACTGTAGCTAGCCGTTACTGAACAAAATATACGGATCTCACCTTTAAGTTCTTGCTCTCCGCCCTTCAGGTGAAGGTTATATTGCTGCCACTCTCCCACGATGCTCAATGCTACAGGCAATAGGTGTTTTCCTGCTGGGGTAAGATCAACACTGCGGTTGTCTCTGATTAGCAGTTCTTGTCCTGTTTCCTCTTCAAGCTTTTGTATCTGACGGCTCAGCGCTGAAGGACTGACGTGCATAACAGCAGCGGTTTTGCTGAAACTCTTGCTGTCGCATAAATGTATAAATAATTGTAGAGATTTTATGTTCATGTTCTGCGATCGTTTCCATGTTGCATTTATTGCAATAACTAATTGTGAATATATCACTTTCAGCAACGGAGTGTCTGTTTTAGTATGAAGTCATTCGATAGAGAGATATCGACCTTACGGACTTATTTTTAAAGGAGTGCCCTAGAATGGCTAACTATTTCAATACATTAAACCTTCGTGAACAACTAGACCAATTAGGTCGTTGCCGCTTTATGGATCGTGAAGAATTCGCGACAGAAGCTGAATACCTTGAAGGTAAGAAAATCGTAATTGTTGGTTGTGGTGCTCAAGGCCTAAACCAAGGTCTAAATATGCGTGATTCTGGTCTAGACGTATCTTACGCTCTACGCCAAGCGGCAATTGATGAAAAGCGTCAATCATTCAAAAATGCTGATGAAAACGGCTTTGTTGTGGGTAGCTACGAAACGCTAATCCCTCAAGCAGACCTAGTAATCAACCTTACTCCTGATAAGCAACACACAAACGTTGTTGAAACAGTAATGCCTCTAATGAAGCAAGGCGCTGCTCTTGGTTACTCTCACGGCTTCAACGTTGTGGAAGAAGGCATGCAATTACGTGCTGACCTTACTGTAGTAATGGTTGCACCTAAGTGTCCAGGCTCTGAAGTTCGCGAAGAGTACAAACGTGGCTTCGGTGTACCAACACTTATCGCTGTTCACCCAGAAAACGAC
>NZ_JBFSUX010000128.1:0-1708 GCF_041467595.1 Vibrio sp. 10N.247.311.13
TTCACAATAATTCATCAATCTTAATTAGATCACATTTTTACTTTAATTGGTATAAATCATAGTGTTTCGCACGTCAGTCGAATAACTTACACAAAAGATTTTCCCGCAGCCCACAGCTCTTAGCTCAGGTTTTTCCCAAAACCAACTCATGATTAGGACTACATCATTTCTGATTCCAGCTGTGAGGTGACTCGAGCATGATTTCAAACGTATATAGCTTTAAGTTTAGCATTCAGATACTCGAGCCATACGCGCTATAGATGTTTCCTTTATTAAGTGAGCGGCTCTCAGTATTAGTTAACAGCCTTTCGGCTACGAAATCTGACTTCTGCTCTATCTGTGAATCTATAGGATACGTGTAATTAGGGCTCTATCATGGAGGCTTCTCTTAAGAACGCTAGAGCTCATAATGAGTCGACTTAATGTCTCTTGTTATGCATTGAGCTTAAAACCACTCTCGATGGTATTGAGCGACTCGTTCTAAGTACTTCAAAGGGTGAAAGTAGGCTAGATTCAGCTTAAAGGTGAGAGTCGCTAAGTGTGTTCCCAAGTGGTGCCTGAGGGGTATATAAGCGAAGAAATAGAGCATCCCTCGTATTCGTGAAGTGACGTTTATCACCCTGCGGATTTAGATTCTTTGGTTCTAGGTGCTGGTATATTAGGGGTTACCACTCTGTCTTCGATTTTGATGTGTTTGTTGACTCGATATTAATCAGTCGTGTTGACCGTTTTGCTCTGAGCATATTGATTTCTTGCTGGTTAGTTCAAGCTATGTTTTGGTTATTGCGACTAAGATGAAGCTAGAAGGTCACTACTGTTTGCTTAGTAGAAATAAAAATCCCCCAAATCATTGGCGGATAGTTTTGTGATTCTTTTCAGAATTAGATAAAGCCTTAAACCTAATGGGTCGAATTATGAAATTGAGTTTTAACTTTGAAGATGCGAGCCAGATCTTTGTGGGATCTTTTGCCTTGGCCGTGCCGATTTCTTTTTCTGAAGAGGCTTGGAAGTTAGGGGAGACTTTACCTACCGCTAATCTATTGCTGCTATTTTTACTGTCTGCGGTGTTCTTAGGCTTCTATACGTATGAGAGTGTCTTTCAAAAAGATGTTGTTGCTCGGTTGCCGGTGTTTATTTTCAGAATAGTGATTGCTTATGTTATGACGGCATTGGTCGTTGCTTTGGTACTGACTTGCCTGGACAAATTACCTCTATTGAGTGATCCCGTCGTATCGATCAAAAGAGTGATTGTTATTTCAATGCCAGCCTCTATGGGCGCTATTGTAGTGGATAGTTTTGATAAAGAGTAATCTGTGTATCAATTTGGATTGAAGTGTCTTACAGAGCTTTTCAGCGCTTACTTGATTCGTTATTTAGCTTTCTTACCTCCAAACTTAGTATTGATTTTTTCAACCGATCTCCTAGTCAATAAAATGAGTAGCAACGTACTGTGACTGACTCTTACGTGAATGTGTCGTTTGTTGTTGGGAGATTTTGAAGAGCATTAAGTAGCGAAGATTTGTAGCTTTGGAAGGATATAAAAACGGTTGGTTTCTGAATTGAATATGGTATTTGAAAGGTGAGGGTAGTTGTATTAATAAGTTAGGATCTTTAGATGCAAAAAAGCCGCATCAATGATGCGGCTTCTTTTAATTGGCTCCCCTTGCAAGACTTGAACTTGCGACATACGGATTAACAGTCCGCCGTT
>NZ_JBFSUX010000129.1:0-1683 GCF_041467595.1 Vibrio sp. 10N.247.311.13
AGCTCTGGGATTTCTAGGTAAGGGGTAAAGATTGGCGTGATTAGCGCAACTTTGTCACCTTTTTTCAATAGACCATTGTTGAACATGGTTGCGAACGTGTACGTCATTGACGCAGTGCCGCCTTCTGTTGCGAACAGGTCAAAGTTAGTCGTCATTGGCATTGGGCCGTACATCTCTTCTGCGATGTATTGTTTAACCACTTTCTCGATGTTCACTAGCATACGTGGTGGCACTGGGTAGTTACACGCAAGGTAAGCCAGTACTAGCTCGTTTAGGAACGCTTGTTTTTCGATGCCTAGACGGTCTTTTGCGTAGCTTAGTGCACGACGTAGGAAATCAACGCCTTTGTCTGTTGCATATTGGCTTGCGAACGTGTCGAAACGCTCAACGATGCCGACGCCATCAGGGATACCACCGAAATCACCACCTAGGTAAGCGTAGTTACGCTCTGCTTCTGCTACCGCAAACTCACCAAGACGGATGAATGCTTTACGAGGTAGCGTTGCTAGGAAGTTAGGGTTACCACGACCTGCATCAAGAAGTGCACGATCTGGCACAGCTTGCGCCACTTCAATCAGTTTGTCTTTTAGCTCGAATGGGCTTAGGTCAGCGAATTTTGAAAAATCGATAGTTGGAGTTTGAGTAGTCATAATAGATACCTTACTTTCATAAATTTTAGCAAGTCGATCCCCTTCCCTATGTTTGGCCAGGGAATCGCTTAGTGTTTTAATTGGATTGACGTCTTAGACTGACGTTATAGTCTGAATTACATACCAGCGTTGACGGAGATAATGCCGACGATGATTGGTCCCCAAAGGGTCAATAGCACGTTGGCTACTGCGTAAGTCACTGTGAATGAGAATACTGGAGTTGCATTGCCTGTTTTTTCCATCAATGCCGCAAACGCAGGGTTTGCACTTCGACCACCAGTCACACAACCAAGTGCTTCAATTGGGTTTTTGATTCTCAAAACAAAGTAAGAGAAGAAGAACGAAATAATCTGTGGAATGATGGTTACCGCAACACCCAAGAATAGTAGGCTCATACCGTGTTCTTTGATGGTGTCTACCGCTTGAGGGCCAGCCTCAAGACCAACGATACCCACGAATGCTGCTAGACCGAAGTCGCGAATAAAGCTTGCTGCTGATTCTGGGAATTGCGCCACATGTGGGTTACGGCTGCGTAACCAACCAACAATCAGACCTGACACTAGACAGCCTGCACCAGAGCCGATAGTGACCGGAATACCTGCAATTTTGAAGTTGATTAGGCCAATCAAAAGACCCAATACCATACCCATGCCTAGTACAATGAAGTCAGTCATTGTTGCTGAGTTCATTGGCTTACCGATTGTACCTTGAACACGATTAATATCGCTTGGTGAGCCAGTTAATTGAATAACATCATTTTTCTTAACAACAAGGTCAGCGTGAACTGGGATTGATACACCTTCGCGAAGGTAGTCAGTCACATAAACACCACGGTAAGTGCCTTTGTTCGCTTCTGATTTGATTTGACCTAGTGTACGGCCAATCAGTTGTTTGTTGTCTGCGATAAGCTGACGGTTCTCTTCAATGACTTCGTACTCTTCTGGAAGCACAACTTCAGAGCCAACAGAGTCACCTTTCAACTGACCAATGGCTTTACGAGTACCTGTGATAACCAGAACATCGCCTTGTTGAA
>NZ_JBFSUX010000130.1:0-1673 GCF_041467595.1 Vibrio sp. 10N.247.311.13
TAAGTAAGTATGGCACGCAGAGTGTCAGGTAGAGGGAGTCCATATCATTCGTTATGTGTAGCGTACTATATCAGTTGGGAAAAAGAGGGAATTATGACAACAAGAAGTAAGCAGCGAGTCCACTACTCGATAGAAATTGGTGAAATTACCGATAGGGGAAAGGCAAAAATAGCACGTAACTTGCGCCTAAACTATGACTTTAAAATTGTAGCGTATGGTGTTCATAAAGGTATCCCGACGGTAACAATAAAGGATGCTCATGGGGACACATGTGTTGTAGGAGTCGGAGTTACAACCAAAGCCAAAAGAGGCAGGGGCATTGTCTCTCGTAAAGTTCACTGCAGGATTGCTGAAAATGATATTGCCAAAGGTAAGGTCATAAGGGCTACTCGTGGCACTCGAAGCGGTGGTCCGAAAGGTAGGGAATAGGAAAAACAATGAACTTAGACTTTGTTAGGCAAGAGTGTCAAGACTATAGCAAAGCAACCAGTGAAGCCGCTAGGAGACTCGCATTAGCAGGTATCGCTATTGTTTGGTTGTTGGCTGATAAAGATAAGGAAGAAGTTCTCAACTTTTTGCCTATCTGGTTCTTCTTAATTTGTTTGTGTTTCGAGTTTGTGCAATATGTGTGGGGCTACACTAGTTGGTTGATTTTTGACTATGTAAAAGAAAACGCACTGCAGGACAAATATGGAGATGACGGTGCTTCAATAGAAGAGGCTGATTTTGAAGCACCATTTTGGATGAATTATCCAACAAATCTCTTCTTTTTCTTGAAAATTGTTTTTGTTTCCATTGGCTACTATTACTTGTTAGTGGACGTAACTCATTTGATATAAATAGCTTGAATTCAAACACATAACAAACAATTTAAGAGTGATTCCCCACGCTTGGCATTTTTGGTTTGGGTCAATTTCAGTGTTTACGGCGCCCAATTTGAGTGCCGTGGTAGCGTGGCTCACACCTTAATTGGGCGTGATTTTTTAAATTGGTTAGGTATAAAAATAAGAGGTCAAAATGGACGATACAATTAAGACAAAAGAAACAAGTAGTGATGAAAGCAAAATGAGTCAAAAGTTAGATTTGAGTAAGCTAAATACAGTCTTAACAATCTCGCTTAAGGTTGTTTTACTTGGGGCAATTATTACAACATTTATTGCTGGTAAATCAATCTATGAACAATATGCTCACTATGGCCCAAGTTGTAGCGATAATATCTCTAGTTTCCAGTATTGGAGTGATAATGCTAAAAACGCGAAAGGTAAAATAGTATCTGTTCATAAATCAAGACTTCAAACTGAAAATGGTACAACTCAATGTTATGGTAAATTTTCACTTGAGGATGGAAGCTACAGAAACTGGAATGGTTCAATCAGTGAGTTAGCAAATAAAGATGTTGTTGGGTGGACAAAAGTTAGTGAGTAATTAGTCACATAACAAATGCATCAACACGATTTACTACACTCGGCATCTCAGGTTGTCGGGTGTTTCTCGTTTTAAGGCGTCAATATTAAGTATAATTGTTTGGTAGTAAACGTGTTATGCAGGCGTTAAATTATTGGAGTCCGAGTGGAAGTCAGAAAAGACCTAGAAGAAGTGTAAACGCCCCATGAACCTACAGGCTTTGTTTCCTAAATCAGGGAACTAATGCTTAAAGCTACGATCAGATCATC
>NZ_JBFSUX010000131.1:0-1645 GCF_041467595.1 Vibrio sp. 10N.247.311.13
GATGATCTGATCGTAGCTTTAAGCATTAGTTCCCTGATTTAGGAAACAAAGCCGAACACCGGCACAAGAAGGCTACTTTATTAACAAGGGCTACCCCAAGGTGAATGCGAGCGTACTTGGAGTAAGTCAGAATGCGGATTATTACAAGTTGCCAGCAAACCCTTGGAGCAAGTATTCTTTGACTCTATGTGAAGCAGAAATCGCACTAGAGCAAATAAAGAGATCACGAAGCAGTTATATTTCTGCTCCCGAAAGGCTCAAAGACTTACCCAACATGCGATTCTCAACTGAGCAACTTCTTGAGAAAGCGGGTATAAACTCCATTGAGAAACTCAAAAACCTGGGCACGATTGGTGCTGTAGAGGCTATCCAACAGCATACCCACCATAAACCAACCATCGAGTTAGTTTGGTCGTTAGAGGGTGCAATCCAGGGTATACACCGTTCACAACTGCCGACGAACCTAAAAAATGCATTGCGCACCCAAGCTCAAAGTTATTATTAGCCTATATTGTTTTAACGAAGCTTAGATTCTTGTTAAATCCAAATGCGGTCAATTTGATGCCGTGGCTATTCCTAGCTACGGCTCATTAGGCTAACCCGCTGTCCTTAAGTGATTTCACTCAAGTTTAACGTCTTTAAATTAGCCTCCCCTTTCATTTGATCGCCCACTCCGTTTTAATTTTCACTGCCAGCCTTTATTTTGGTTTCCTACTATTCCCTCTGCTACAAATTACCATTCAAGTTTTAATGCAACTGAATTTATAACTATTTATTTTACAACCTGCCCTATCGCTACCAAACTAGGCATATCAACACAACACTAATAAAAGGTGCCTAAATATGCGTTCATTAATCTTTATTTCAACAGCAGTATTAGCAACTCTTATCTCTTTTCAGTCGGCGGCCGCAAATGTCACTGTACGTTGGACAGGGAAAGTACCGACTTCTGACTGCGCTTCAAACCCTATTAGCAATCAAGTCGCGTTCAACTCACAAAGCGAACGTTGTAAGGTTGAACTTAAACAAACTGAAATAACTAATACAAAAACAGCAAATAAAATGGTTTCGTTTGATGTGTAATATGAAAGGAAAACCCATTAAGTAGGCATAATAGCCAGATTAATATTCAACCTGACCTTGCATGTAATCGCAGCAAATAAATAATACGGGTATGATAATTAAACTGGCTGTTTGTTTATGCACTTAATCTTACATAAAGGGTCGCTAAGAATTTCGCTAGCCGACCACCCAACGATAAAACCCATCCAGCTCACACTCAGTGAATTTTTAGTTCTAAAAGAGTTACTCACTCATCAAGGGGAGCATTTAACCAAACACCATCTACTAAAAATGGGATGGCCCAATTCATTCGTCTGTGACAATGCATTGAATATGGTGATCATGTCTTTAAGAAAGAAGCTTCTTAGGCTCGGTGGATGGATAGAAATCAATACCATTTACAAGATAGGTTATAGTTTAAATAAAACTGACAAAATATGTGTTTTGCAGTGAATTTAAACACTCCCGTCCAAAAACCAGCGCCGCCAACCTACAACTTGCCTTTGAATATGACCAATGCATTCGGTCAGGCTTTGTTTCCTAAATCAGGGAACTAATGCTTAAAGCTACGATCAGATCATCT
>NZ_JBFSUX010000132.1:0-1623 GCF_041467595.1 Vibrio sp. 10N.247.311.13
ACGCATCAGTACGTGTATCACTAGCGAACCTTACTCACCACGAGTACGAGCTAATTGGCCGTGCAACACGCACTGTGTTGGATGAGTACTTCCAAGAGTTCTCTGCGTAATTCGTAGTTGCTAGAAAATATAAGCCCCGTCAAGTCGGGGCTTTTTTATTCGGTTGTTTAGGTCGTGATAATGAATGTAATTTCTGTAAATGCCGTTGAATCTGCCATTTTGGCACTCTTGATGTTGTTGTTTGGTGAGGTAACCAAAAAACACACACCAATATTAAGTAAATATCATATCCCAGGGCCGGTGATTGGTGGGTGCATCGCAGCCTTAATTACTACTTGCTTATATCGCATGGGAATGGAGTTCGAATTTGAACTTCCTTATAAAGAGACGTTGATGCTGATGTTTTTCGCAGGCATTGGTTTAAGCGCAAATATCAAGCAGCTATTCCAAGGTGGACGCTTGTTCGTTGTCTTTCTCGGAATCGCCGTTGTTTATATTATTTTTCAGGACGCTATTGGTGTCGCTGCAGCCTCGTTCTTAGGGCTGGATCCTAAGCTAGGACTGATGACGGGCTCTATCACCCTATCAGGTGGGCATGGTACAGGTGCTGCATGGGCGTCGATGTTTCATGACCATTTTGGTGTCGATAATGCACTCGAAATCGCGATGGCCTGTGCCACTTTTGGTCTTGTGATTGGCGGTATTATCGGAGCGCCTTTAGGCACGTATTTGGTTGAAAAAAATCAACTTTCAACACCGAACGTACATGCAGCAGATGTGGAACACAAAAAGGCCCATCACATGCCGACTAAGGGCAATGTACTACATGGCATCGGAAGCGTTGTTCTTTTAGCATGCTGTGTTGAGCTCAGCCAAATGCTACATAGTTTAGTGCTTGTGCTCGATGTGCATTGGCTGAACATGGTGCCAAATTTCGTCTATGCGTTATTTGTTGGTGCACTATTCTCAACACTATTTAGCGAGAGCAAACCTGCCAAGATTGCGATGGTCGAAGTGGCACGTTTAAGCTCAATTGCCCTAAGTGTCTTCTTATCTATGGCATTGCTTGAAATCAAACTTTGGCAGCTGTTTGATATGGCGTTGTCGCTGGTGGTTATCCTAACGATTCAAACATTGTTTACTATTGTGTTTGTTACGTCCGTTACCTATAAGCTACTCGGTAAAAATTATGATGCCGCGGTGATGGCAAGTGGTCATGCGGGCTTTGGTTTGGGTGCGACACCGACAGCCATGCTCAATATGAATGGTATCACGGGTTACTACGGCCCATCGCCACAAGCGTATTTTATCGTGCCGTTAATTGGTGCGTTCTTTATCGATCTCTCAAACCTAATCGTTATAGAGACATTCTTACATTTCATGTCTTGATGGATCTTCCCCATCAAAGGGGATTACCAAAGTTCAGTACTTTGACTTTAAAATTTACTCAAGACATCAAAAACTATATTCAGAAGAGGAGTGACGGTTTGAAAGGTGTCCAGTTCCGCTGGTTCAGATCACTAGCTTATTTCGATGATTTTACCGCGAGTTCAATGGACGGGTTAAATCGGCTTTGTTTCCTAATTGGATCTCAGATAGAAACGGCCAGTATGGGTGATTATT
>NZ_JBFSUX010000133.1:0-1608 GCF_041467595.1 Vibrio sp. 10N.247.311.13
TAAGGCTTTCTACTTTCTCATTTTTTCCTAAGGTAATGATTCGATAAGAGATCCCGCTCTCTAATAAAGGTCTTATTTCGATGTTGTCACAAAAACTAACGGCGACTTTTTCTACTAAGCTGTCCATATTCAAGGTTTTCTTTTTTACGAAAACAATAGTGACACTATTGCCCTCTGACTGTGCATTTACGAGTGTGATTGAGCCTAACTCTTGTGGCAGTTGGCTTGAGATAATCGTCGCTCTATAATCGGCAAGCCTACTAGATTTAATTGGGCTTATCTGACAACCGTCAAGCATGACACTGACGGAAATAATTACTGCTGTTCGTAGCATTATGCGTTCCTTCTTGCTTTCTTCTCCCTTTAGGTGCCTTAAAATATTTATTGATATAACGTGAAGACATAGAAGATAAGAGCGCACTGTAATCTAAACCGAATGTGACTTTTTCCCCTACAAATAGTGGTTTTCGTGAGGATTCAAGGACAAGATGATCACTGGTTGAAGACATGATCTTAATCCCATTCGGAGCCTTAAGCCCGCTGACACAAACATCTTGGCGGCCTAATGCTACAATAGCTTGTGAGACCTCCCCTCTATCTTGAAGGCTTTCTTTTTCACCAAAAGCATTTAACCCCCGACTCCCCCAAGGCAAAGTCGGTTTAGTCTTGGATTCAATCACTTCAGCGGTCAAAGAAACCGCATCCGTATGTAAGCCTTTGATATTTTCGTGATCTAAAGGCTCACAGCCTAAAAAAATTGCTTCTCCTATACGAAGGTTATTGACTCGAGTTAAGCCTGTTCTCTGAAGAGCCCAGTTAACTGAAGCAGAATTACCCCCTGAAATAATTTCTAGACTGATCCCAAATGTAGCTTCAATTCCATCGGCAAGCTCAGAAAGAATATTCATATTTTGATCATCTGGAGCGACACCATACCGACAGGCCAAATTCGTACCAATTCCTTTTATCGTGATGTTTGGTAAAGAAATAACTTCTCGGATAAAATCAATAATATGATGGGGCATCACACCTTCTCTGAGATCGCCAAGCTCAACCATAATAATAATATCGTGACGGCAATTTTGTTGTTCCGCTGCATGTGAAAGCCTCTGAATCACTTCAACTTCAGAGTTTAAACTCATATCACTGTATTTTATTACGCTTGCCACTTGACTGAGCATGGGTGTACGTATCAGCATTTTAGGGATAGCAATGCCAATTTCAGCCATCTTTTGAAGATTTTCGATTCTTGAATCGGCTAACATTGCTGCGCCAGCATCAATAAGAACTTGTGCGATGATAGGGTGGCCGAGGAAAGCTTTTGTTACAGGCGTAACGGATATATTTTTCAGTGAGAGCTGAGATATCAGGAACTGAGCGTTATGATGAACTTTCCCACAATCGATGTCTAACCTAGGGTAGTTCACCCTTTTTCGGCCAGTTTACTTGCTATTATAGGGAAGGCTGACGTTACGATGTGCAGTAGATGTTCAACAGGCTGTGACAAGACATCAGTAACCGGTAGACCAAATTCGGTAGTGTAAGTGTCTATCGCACAACGTGTTTCATCCAACGACATATCTTCATGATTCAGTGTTAGTCCAATAA
>NZ_JBFSUX010000134.1:0-1411 GCF_041467595.1 Vibrio sp. 10N.247.311.13
AGTTCAAAAAAAATCCCCAAGCGTGGCTTAGGGATTTGTGTATAAGAGACAGCCCGAGGGAGCCTTTGATTATGTTTCTAGTGACTATTCGCTTATGTTTTTATTTTAAAATGCTTCTTCGAGCGTTTGTTCATTCTTTTTTTCTGTCTGTTTTTCAACGGTTTCAACCTCTTTCAAGCGCGCAGTGAAGTGTCTTAACACCGGCGTCTCGTAGGTAAAATCGAGCCCTTTCACTTGTCCTGCATTCTCTTTCACTTTTTCGAATGCTTCGATAATGAAGTCCATGTGTGTTTGTGTGTAGGTCGCGCGAGGAATGGTAAGGCGCAACAACTCAGCAGGACATGGGTGTTGTTCACCTGTTGCTGGGTCGCGTCCTTGCAGCAAAGACCCAATCTCAACCGCTCTGATACCCGCGACTTTATAGAGTTCGCACGCCAAAGCATGTGCGGGAAACTGACCAGCCGGGATATGAGGCAGCAATTTACCCGCATCGACAAACGCAGCATGACCGCCTGCTTGCTGGCACACGATGCCCTTCGCTTCTAAGCCATCAACAAGGTATTGAACCTGGCCAATACGGTACTCTAACCAATCTTGGCGCATGCCGTCATAAAGGCCAACCGCAAGACGCTCCATCGCGCCACCTTCTAAGCCACCATAGGTTGGGAAGCCCTCTTGCACCACACACAAGGTTCGACACTCTGTGTACACATCCATGAAAGCGTCGTCTTTAAAGCACAACAAGCCGCCCATTTGTACCATGGCATCTTTCTTGGCAGACATAGCTAAACCATCCGCGTATTTGTAAGACTCACGCGTGATCTGTTCGATTGTCCAATCCTGATAACCCGCTTCACGTTGTTGAATGAAGTAGGCATTTTCTGCGTAGCGTGCCGAGTCCATGATCACAGGAATATCGTACTTCTGAGCGATTTCATACACGGCTTTTAGATTGGCGATAGACACTGGCTGTCCACCAGCAGAGTTACAAGTAATGGTGCTCACAATGTAGGGAACATTGGCTGCGCCCGCTTCTAAGATCGCTTCTTCCAGCTTCACCACATCGAAGTTGCCTTTGAAATCCGCGTTCACTGAGGTATCGAACGCTTCTTTGGTATAAACGTTCTTCGCCACACAGCAATTCACTTGGGTGTGGCCTTGTGTTGTATCGAAGAAGTAGTTCGACAAGGCGACCATTTTGCTGCGATCGAGCCCTTTCTCCATTTCACGCTTCTTAATAAGAACCGGAATGTAGATCTGCTCTGCACCGCGTCCTTGGTGTGTTGGAATCGTCAACTCGTAACCGAAGATATCCTTAACCGCATTCGACAATGCGTAGTAACTGCGGCTACCACTGCAGGGCGGGATCGCACTTTGTTAACAAATATGATCTAATAGTGCTAAATCCACA
>NZ_JBFSUX010000135.1:0-1374 GCF_041467595.1 Vibrio sp. 10N.247.311.13
CTTGTACGGTGGTGTGAGAGGACGGAGGCCGTGAGGCCTCCTCCTACTCGATTATCGGTCTATGCTTATACAGCTATGTACATGAGTATATTGATAAAACCGTTTAGTTATGAACAGTTCACCGCTATAGCTAAATGTATTTTGTTTGATTCAACGGAATGCTATCAATGAGTGATTTATGGATCCTTTAACGCAGGGCGTGTTAGGCGCTTCTTTGTCACAATCGGCCAGCAAAAAACAACATTTGGTTGTTGCTGGGGTATTAGGGCTGCTCTCCGGGTTAGCACCAGATTTGGATGCACTGATTAAGTCTCAAAGTGACCCTTTGTTGGCTTTGGAATTTCATCGACAATTTACCCATTCACTCTTCTTTATTCCCATTGGCAGTTTGATCTGCGCTTTGGTTCTGCATCACCTGATTGCAAAAAAACGTGGGCTTTCTTTCAAACAAAGTTGGCTGTTTTGTGCTCTGGGCTATGGTACTCATGCACTGTTAGACGCTTGTACCACCTATGGCACGCAGTTACTTTGGCCTTTCACCAACGCGCGTTTTTCTTGGAATACCATATCAATCATCGATCCTGTTTATACGCTTCCCATTCTAGTGTTGCTTGTGTTTGCGACGTTAAAACGAGCGCCTTGGCTAGCGCGTGTTGCGTTTACTTGGGCGCTAATTTATCCAACATTAGGGATGATTCAGCGAGACAGGGCAGAGGCGATTGGGTGGCAATTAGCGCAAGAAAGGCAACACACACCGATTCGATTAGAGGCAAAACCAAGCTTTGCGAATATCTTGGTTTGGAAAGTGGTGTACGAAACAGAGGCTCATTACCATGTAGACGCAGTGCGGGTTGGCACATCGCTAAGCACGTATCCCGGAGAGTCGATTGCGAAGCTGAATGTTAGCAGGGATTTACCTTGGCTTGACCCGGACTCTCAACAAGCCAAAGACATAGAACGTTTCCGCTGGTTTTCAAATGGTTATATCGCTCAGGACCCAACAGACGAGCTGCGTATTATCGATGTCCGATATTCAATTGTACCAAATCAAATGAAAGCACTATGGAGCATCAAGCTATCAAAAGCAGTTGATGCAAACGCGCATGTAAAATACGAAACTCATAGAGACAACACGCCAGAGTCGAGACAGATCTTCTTCGGTATGCTCACTGGCGATAAATGAGCTAGTTTTAAACTGATCTGCACCGTCAATACTGGATGCTACGTTAAGCGACTTTCCATACGTTTAGTTATCTCTGAATTGTTAATTTAGGGGAATTAATTTAGGGGAAGCTATAGCTCATTTATGCCCCATTCCGTATATGGAATCCACGTATTTACAAAGTGATTTTGGCAATAAAAGTTAAGATGCGG
>NZ_JBFSUX010000136.1:0-1340 GCF_041467595.1 Vibrio sp. 10N.247.311.13
GACCCTAGACGCACTCAAAGACTCGTTACTCTCGCAGCCTCACTGGCCGAGCAACCTGGTGTACCCGTCTCGAAACTCATTATCTCCCCTGCTGAAATGGAAGGGGCTTATCGCTTCATCCGTAATGAGCAAATCAAAGCAGAAGATATCGCAGAAGCGGGGTTTTATGTCACCGCACAAGAAGCATTAGAGCAACAAACACTTCTTGCCTTAGAAGACACCACTTCTCTCAGTTACTCCCATCGCAGCATTCGAGATGAACTCGGGCACTCCAATCAAGGCAACCGACATCGCGCCATGTTCGTACACTCAACCTTACTTTTTGCTCCCGACACTCAATCTGTTATTGGTTTAATTGAACAACAGCGCTGGACTCGTGATATAGAAAAGCGAGGCCAAAGGCACCAGCATGCGACTCGACCATACAAAGAGAAAGAAAGTTATAAGTGGGAACAAGCCTCTCGCCATGTCGCTGAGCGACTTGGCGATAAAATTTCGGATGTCATTTCTGTGTGCGATAGAGAAGCCGACCTATTTGAATACCTCACTTACAAGCGAGAGCAACAACAAAGGTTCATCGTTCGCTCAATGCAAAGCCGCTGTATTGAAGAGCATGATAATCGTCTTTATAGCTATGCCTCTACCCTGTTATCAGCCGGAGAGAAAGTGCTCGAAATACCGCAAAAAGGGGGGCGTAAAGCTCGCAAGGCTCATTTAGATATCAAATATGCCCCCGTGACACTCAAGTCTCCTGCTAACAAGAAAGAGTTCGATAACATTCCGCTTTACTACGTGGGATGTATAGAACAAGGAGAGAGTAGCGATAAGCTCGTATGGCACTTACTGACTTCTGAGCCGATAACGAGCAAGGAAGAGGCACTCAAAATCGTCAGTTATTATGAGCGGCGCTGGCTGATAGAAGATTTTCATAAAGTCTGGAAAAGTGAAGGGACAGAGGTTGAGCAACTGAGAATGCAAAGTAAGGACAACTTAGAGAGGCTCAGCGTTATTTTGGCTTTTATCGCGACTCGGTTACTCCAGTTGAGGTTTATGAATGAATCAGACGAGTTATCTAAGACCAGCTGTGAGCGGGTATTAAGAGGCAAAGCGTGGAAGTTAATGTGGCTCAAGTTGGAGAAGAAAGAACTACCGAAAGAAGCGCCTAATATATCATGGGCTTACAACGGTATTGCTCGGTTAGGTGGTTGGAAGAATACCAAGCGAACGGGGCGCGCTTCTATAAAGACGTTATGGCAAGGATGGTTTAGGTTACAAACCATCCTTGAAGGGTATGAACTCGCTAAGTCTCTTGATTAACCAGACTTGTGATCAAGAGACAG
>NZ_JBFSUX010000137.1:0-1321 GCF_041467595.1 Vibrio sp. 10N.247.311.13
ATGCAGCGGATTGCAAATCCGTGGACCTCGGTTCGACTCCGGGAGGCGCCTCCATAATTCAGAAAAAACCAGTCCTAGTGACTGGTTTTTTCGTTTCTGGCCCCGCTAAAAGCTTCTTACGTACCCATTTCAATGCTTATCAAAGAAATCTTTGTTACGGATATACTTGCTCATCAAGTGGTAAGAGAAAGGTCTTATCAGCCAACTAAAGATAGAGCGACCAAGGCGGATTAATGTAGGAGTGTTCTCATAGATTCGTCCGTTATAAAGCCAAAGCACTTTACCTACATGCCAATAGAGCAAAGGAACCGGTGGCATGAAGGTCACGATGTCGATGTCACAGCAAATTCGGTAGGTCTTCTTACTCATGCGATAGTGCTTTCGAAAGCTCCAATCACCAATGGCGGGTTGGCCAAAAGTCACTATTCGTTTAATACAGCCTGGGTACTTTTGATCAAAGTAATCAGCGAAGACACAACCGATAGCGCCTCCGGAAGAGTGGCCAGTAATAGACACTCTTTTTCCTTGTTCGATGAGAGGTGTGAGCGTGGCTTCCAAGCGCTCAATAACGGTTAAGCCAAGCTTATCTTCATTACGACTTGGCTGGCTCTCTTGAAACATTAGATGGTAGAAACCCGCATGCACACGATAATTGAGCCCAATTCTCTTACAGCTTCTTGTCCATAGAGCAAAGGTTAGTAGCCAATCTGAGATACTGTGCGATCCTTTGATTACCACAACCACTTCATCTTTGTCGCTACTCCACAACACTCTAATCATGGTTTTACCAAACTGGTTCTTGATGATGCGTTGTCCATTAGGGTCAAAACCATAGCGAGTCTGCTTAAAAACTCTAGGGTAGGCGAGGTTACAAAGAACGGCATAGCGCTCATATTGATATCGTTTTAGTGGTTTCACATGTTTACTTCTTAATAAGAGTTACTTCAAACTCTAATCGTTGAATGTGAAAAGCACATGAAAACGCCATTTGCTTGGTTTAAAACAATAAAATCACCGCATTCAATTGGTATTTGAATCAATGGTTGTCAGTGATTTGTCCGTTTAAATTAGAAATCCAAGTATAAGAACCGTACAAGCTGCACTAAATTTATTCTTTTGAGTTCGATAATTAATCACTTGAATTAAAAGATAAAATTTATTGTTGACGAATTTTTTCCTTCCGTTAAAGTACACCTCGTTCTCACGGCTTAGGTCGCTGAGAGATGGTGTTTTTACTTTTCAGTAATCGGCCTCGCAAGATTGCGTTGCCCTGGTGGTGGAATTGGTAGACACAAGGGATTTAAAATCCCTCGGCGTTCGC
>NZ_JBFSUX010000138.1:0-1312 GCF_041467595.1 Vibrio sp. 10N.247.311.13
TGTCCCGTCCTGAAATGTGTTTACACATTGAGGACGAATTATGGCTACTTCAAATAATACCTACGTTAAGCGCACTCAGCGTGATTACACACTAGGCTTTAAATTACAGGTCGTCGCCGCTGTAGAAAGAGGCGATATGACATATAAACAAGCCCAAACCATTTATGGTATCCAAGGCCGTTCAACTGTTTTAACTTGGCTTCGAAAGCACGGTAAGATGAATTGGGCGCAAACTCCAAGGATGAATACCATGCACCAATCAACTAAGCCTAAAGAGTCACCAGCACAGAAAATAAAGCGTCTTGAGAAAGAGCTGGAAGACGAAAAAATCAAGAATCTCTTTTTAAATAGAGTGGTTGATATTCTTGATGCTGAACACGGAACTAGCCTCAGAAAAAAGTATCTCACCAAGGAGCAAGAAGCCTTCAAGAACAAGAAGGAATAAGTTTAGTTCGAGTATGTAAGCTATGCGGGATAACGAGACAAAGCGTTTATCAACGAGAAAAGCGAGCTGTTCATCGCCAGTTGGAACTTAAACCCATCAAACAAATGGTGTTGGATATTAGACGTTATATGCCTCGGGTTGGCACTAGAAAGCTCTACTTTTTACTTAAGCCAAAGTTGCAAGAACAAGGTATCAAGTTAGGTCGGGATGCTCTTTTCAACTACTTACGTGATGAACGGTTATTGGTAAGACCTAAACGTAGTTTTACGAAAACGACAAACAGTAAGCATTGGATGAAAAAACATCCGAACTTATTAAAGAACTACAAACCATGCACTCCAGAGGGTGTGTTAGTAAGTGATATTACCTATATCCAATCAGATGAAGGCATTCACTATCTCTCATTGGTAACTGATGCGTTTAGTCGGAAAATTATGGGCTACGAGCTGAGCAACGAAATGAAGGCGACGGATGTTGTGAAAGCGCTAGATATGGCTATTAAGGGGCGTCAATATCATCGTTCGTGTATCCATCACTCTGATCGTGGTCTCCAGTATTGCTCCGGTGTTTATCAAGATAAGTTGAAAAGTAGCGGCATAAGCCCCTCGATGACAGACGGTTATGACTGCTATCAAAATGCATTAGCAGAGAGAGTAAATGGAATACTGAAACAAGAGTTCTTACTTAATAAGTGTAAAAACCTCGGAGAGCTTAAACAACTAGTAAAAGAGTCTATAAGTACCTATAACAATATGAGGCCGCACCTTAGTCTCAGGATGAAAACTCCAAATGAGGTGCATGAAAAAAGCCAACAGCTGATGCTGTTGGCTTAGTAGAAATACTGTCAACGTATTTTAGGACGAGACA
>NZ_JBFSUX010000139.1:0-1275 GCF_041467595.1 Vibrio sp. 10N.247.311.13
CAACGCCATTCAACTAGAATGGATAGAACAAGCTCTTCTTGAAACAAATAAAGCGAGCATAAGACGACGTCGACTTCCCGCTCAGCAAGCTGTCTGGCTAGTTATTTGGATGGGGTTGCAACGCAACATGTCTATCAAAGAGGTATGCAGTTCATTAGACATTGCCCTTCAACCAAAACCTGAGGATAGTTGGTCTCGTGTTGCGCCTAGTGTCCTCACCGATTCACGTCGACGTCTAGACGAGAGTCCATTAGCGGCTCTTTTTCACACAACAGTCAAGGCTTGGCGCGAAGATATCATTCAACAAGACAGAGACTTAGGGCTTAACGTTCTTGCTGTGGATGGAACAACATTTAGGTGCCAAGATTCACCAGAGAACGCCGAAGAATTTGGGTTCATCTCTAAAAAACTGAAACCTTATCCTCAACTTCGTTTAGTTGCTTTGATGTCAACGGAAACTCGAATGATTATGGGGGCAGCTTTTGATGGTTGTCATGTCGGTGAAACGACCTTAGCTAAACGTTTATTCAATGATATCCCAGCGCACTCATTGACTTTATTTGATCGTTGTTATTTCTCCGCAGACCTTTTGTTGTCATGGCAAGAGAGTGCGGAAAATGCTCATTGGTTAATGCCTGCAAAACGTAAACTACGCTATGAAGTATTGGAGAAATATGCAGAAAATGACATGCTTATCTCAATGCCCATCTCTCCTCAGGCCCAGCGGCAGAATCCTAATTTACCCGAGCGTTGGGAAGCTAGATTAGTCCTATATCAAGAACCAAAAGGTGAGATAAAAGGTTTTATTACTTCACTTACAGACCCTAGCAAATACTCACTAGAAAGCCTGCTGCGTATTTATTGGCAACGTTGGGAGATAGAAGAAGGTTATGGTGAAATTAAACAGACTCAACTGCAAAGTCACGTCACTTTACGAAGTCGTTTTTCTGTCGGTGTGAGGCAAGAGCTTTGGGGTGTCTTACTTGCTTATAACCTAGTGCGATTAGAGATGGTTAAGATAGCTTCAGAAGCAGGGGTTCGAGCGACTAGGGTCAGTTTTACGGCCGCGATTAACCTTATTGATGCGCAGTTACGTTGGCTAGCTTTATGTCCAGACGGAACTCTACCAGTAAAACTTAAAAGAATGAGGGAAAGTATCAGTCACTTCATTCTCCCAGATAAAAGAAAGGACCGAACGTTTCCACGTTCAATCCTCTTTGTTCCAGCTAAATATCCGTTTAGATTCAAACAGTAATGCTTATCCGAACGGCATTG
>NZ_JBFSUX010000140.1:0-1197 GCF_041467595.1 Vibrio sp. 10N.247.311.13
CCAGGGCGCGAGCACACTTTGTTCAATTTATAACCCAAAGAAGACTCGTGCCCGATAATCATCGTTCCAAGCAGCCTTCTTCAACTTCACTTTTTGGCTTGGTGCACCACATTCGCATTGCTTCAGCATGTTCATCACAAAGCGTCTAAACAACGCTATATTTTCTACAGCACCATCTAGCGTGATCCGTGAGTAATCCTCTTTAAAAACAACATCTAATACGTAATGCTGGCTGTTTTCAATACGCCAATGCTGACGAATGTAGTGGCCTAGCATTTTGTGATTCGGCGACATAGAGCTTATGTAATATGAGGTGTCTACACTTCCTTTTCCGTTGATCACTTGATGCCGCTCCACCGCAATGATGCTTCGTACTGTCGGCCATTTCTCCGCAAGCTCTTTAGGTAACTTAGCCTTTAACTGAAATACATATCTTTCTTCACTGCGGCCATGGTGCTTCTCTTTGATTTCGGTAACTATTTTCTCTTTACCTGCTTCAAAAACAGCTTGAAATTGCTCCACAATAGCCACTCTCAATTTGGGCTGGTTGTTCTTCACTTGAACAACAACGTGAGCCTTTTTCTCTGCAATTTTCTCGAGCGTATCGCGCTGACAATGCAGGGCATCAATGGTGATGACACTGCCTTTTACGTTAATAACATCAAGCATTTGGCGTACAACGTTGATCTCGCCATTTTTGCTCTCAGTCGGCTTTTGACTCAAAACGAGGCCACGTTCAGTGTCGTAGGCGGTAACCAATTGTAACGCTGTTTTTTTGTCATTTCGGTATGAGCCACGCAGCACTTTTCCATCGAATGCGATTATCGGCTTGTGTTGACTAGTGCGTTGCTCGTTAATCCACAGGGCTAATGCCTCTAGCAAAGATTCTGCGACAACTGAACGTAAAATACGGGCTATTGTATGCCGACGTGGAATACCATGTTCAAATGTTCTGTATTTTCTCAGCCAATCTAGTTTGTCTTTCCCAAACAATTCAATATCTTGCCATCCTTCACATCCAGATGCGATGGCGCTAATTACAAGGAACATGACATCGATAAGATCATGCTTCTGATTAATGTCTGACCGAGTGTCTTGGACGACTGATAAGTGTTCGATTAAGTTCAAAATGGCTGTGTGATTGTGGATTTAGCACTATTAGATCATATTTGTTAACAAAGTGCGATCCCGCCCTGC
>NZ_JBFSUX010000141.1:0-1195 GCF_041467595.1 Vibrio sp. 10N.247.311.13
CAGGGCGGGATCGCACTTTGTTAACAAATATGATCTAATAGCGTCAAACCCTTAGCTAGACAGCCATTTTGAACTTAATTGAGCACCTATCCGTCATCGAAGATACTCGTTCTGACATTAACCAAAAACATGACCTTATTGACGTTATGTTCCTCGTTATTAGTGCTATTGCATCTGGGTGCGAAGGATGGCAAGACATTGAATTTTATGGGGAAGAGAAGTTAAGCTGGTTAAGAAAGTACAGGCCATTCAAACATGGAATCCCCCGACGACACACAATAGCACGCATATTACGCTCAGTTGTTGCGGAGTCATTGCTTGAAGCGTTGGCCTTGTGGATAAACGAACAAAGAGCCAACCAAAATAAACCCATAATCGCATTCGACGGAAAAGTCCTGCGTGGCTCTTATCGAAATGACAGGAAAACAGCGTTGCAGTTGGTCACGGCATATGACACTGAGCGTGGCCTTGTTCTGAGCCAAAAACCGACGGAAAACAAGAATGGCGAGATCAGTGTTGTGCGCCAAATGCTTGATGTTATAAATGTAAAAGGCAGTGTGGTCACGATTGATGCGCTGCATTGCCAGCGCGAAACCCTAGAGAAGATAAAAGAAAAGAAAGCGCATGTTGTTGTTCAAGTGAAGAACAACCAACCGAAACTAAGAGCGGCTGTTGTTGAACAGTTTCAGGCTATCTTCGATGCTAGGAAAGAGAAAATAGTCACTGAAATCAAAGAGACACATCATGGTCGTAACGAAGAGCGATACGTTTTTCAACTTAAGGCTAAGTTGCCCGAAAAACTAGCAAAGAAATGGCCGACGGTAAGAAGCATTATAGCAGTGGAACGCCACCGAGTGATAAACGGGAAAGGCACCGTAGATACGTCATACTACATAAGTTCCATGTCGCCGAATCACAAATTACTTGGTCATTATATTCGTCAACACTGGCGAATTGAAAACAGCCAACACTACGTATTAGATGTTGTTTTTAAAGAGGATAGCTCTCGAATCACTTTGGATGGTGCCGTTGAGAACATAGCGTTGTTCAGACGCTTTGTAATGAACATGCTTAAGCAATGTGATTGCGGTGCGCCAAGTCAAAAGGTGAAGTTGAAAAAAGCGGGATGGAACGACGATTATCGGGCTAGAGTCTTCTTTGGGTTATAAATCCATCAAAGTATGCTCCCGCCCTG
>NZ_JBFSUX010000142.1:0-1162 GCF_041467595.1 Vibrio sp. 10N.247.311.13
AACGCTTACCTTTCGCAAGTCCTTGCAGGGCAAGGGGCTTCGTAATCTTGCCCTGGGATTCATAGTGATCCGTGCCAGAAGTTTTGGACACTGAGTTAAGTTCCAGTACTCTGATACAGCGATTGAAACTGCCCTGATGATTAAGGGGATATTCTCTCTGCCATTACGTGCTCTTCAAGGTTTTATCAACTCTATCTTTGAGCTAATGGATGTTCCGCTGACCTCTCCTGGCTACACATGTATTAGTAAACGCTCGAAGACGGTTCAGGTCAAATATCGCAATAGGTCTAGAGGGGCTATTCACCATATAGCCATTGATTCGACAGGCCTCAAAGTCTTTGGTGAAGGTGAGTGGAAAGTAAAAAAGCATGGTGCAGAAAAACGAAGAACATGGCGTAAGCTGCACTTAGCTGTAGATGTGGATACTCACGAAGCGATTAGTGCGGAAGTCAGCCTTGTAAATGTTGGCTATAGTGAAGTGCTACCAACATTACTCAACCCTTTACGCAGAAAGGTTCATACCGAATCTACCTATGGAGCATATGACACAAAAAGTTGTCATGAAACCCTGAAAAATAAAGGCTGTACTCCGTTGATACCACCTCGAAAGAATGCAGTACATTGGGAGGATGGTCATCCCAGAAACGAAGCAGTAACGGCTCTGAAAAATGGGACAATATCGGAGTGGAAAACAGAGTCTGGTTATCACTATCGCTCAATATCTGAGACCGCAATGTCTCGATACAAGGGATTAACAAGCGGTAAATTGAGTTTGAGAAATTACAACGCTCAAGTGGGCAAAGTCTGAAAGTAATAGACTCAGAAAGCGTATTAATAATAACCAACAAAAGTCTGGTGAGTGTGTTACCTTGGTTGTTATCCCTACCGCTTAGTAGGGACTTCTTTTCTTTTCCGAACTCGCAAATCGGCACTCCTTAGTCGCCCTCCTAAGCCATACTGCAGGCTTTAATTATGTCCATCTCAACCGAAAAGTTAAGAAATATATTCAAACTCTCTAGAATTGAAAATGTAGATACCAACAACGTACCCCATATAGCTCCTTGGTTACCACTTGCTCAAAAAGTAAATCCGGTCATCCCTTCTGCAATTATATATTGCGAAGGTAATTTTGGTAAAATTGATGGTAAAACCGCTAATGGGT
>NZ_JBFSUX010000143.1:0-1158 GCF_041467595.1 Vibrio sp. 10N.247.311.13
GGCGTTCAAATCCTGACTCGCCTACATCGGGGTCTGTGATGGTCAGCTTGCCATCCGCATAGAGTGTTGTATTGCCAAGTGTGGCTATGCCTGAGTGAGCATAGTCAGGTGACATGTCGACACCCGCGCTGCTTTCGGTTATTGAACCAGTATCAACGCCAGCGATTTGGGCAGCATCGCCA
The DNA here is from genome assembly GCF_041467595.1 of Vibrio sp. 10N.247.311.13. Taxonomy (NCBI): domain Bacteria; kingdom Pseudomonadati; phylum Pseudomonadota; class Gammaproteobacteria; order Vibrionales; family Vibrionaceae; genus Vibrio; species Vibrio sp. 10N.247.311.13. Next base: position 183 of record NZ_JBFSUX010000143.1, read on the forward strand.
ACCGCCGAGAGCGTCGTTGATGCGCCAGTGTGGGTCACACCACCGTGGGCATCTTTGACATCATAGCTAAAGTGCACCGCTCCGTTGTAGTCTTTTTCTGGGGTAAAAGTGAACGTGCCATCGGCATTTAAGGCAATAGCACCATGGTCAGCCTGTAGGTTTTCAATGGATAGTTTGCCAATATCGTTGTCATCAACATCGCTAGTATTAGCCAGAAGCTGTGCTGAGGTGAGGACAATTTTGCTATCTTCCAAGCCATTCGCTAAACGTACTTCAGCTGACGCAACTGGCGCATCATTGGTGCCATGAACGGTCACTGTGATATCTTTTTTAGCACTGCCATCGATAGATTCAACGGTAAAGGTTTGCTGGAAGCTTTCCCCTGCGCCTAAATGTTGGACTTTATCATTGTCAATGTTGTATGACCAATGGCCTTGTGCGTTGATATTGAACTGACCACCTTCGGTGGTGGTGATGGTTTGTGCGATAAAACCGGCTTGGTCGTGATCCGGGTCAATGACCTGTAACGTGCCACCACTGCTGAGCTGATTGGTGGTATTGCCAAAGGAAGTATGATCTTCGTAAACATGATTATTTAGGCTGGAGTAGGGCGTCACTGCAATTTTTGCTTGGTTATCTTCACCGGTCACTTTCACCATAATGGTGAGCTTCTGACCATCAGTGGTTTCGACTTCGTAGGGGAGCTCCATCGACTCGCCAGCATGTAGGCTACTGATTAGATCGTCCGGATGATGATTGGTACCTGTATTTAATCTGAATTGATAAGTGCCATTAGGCCAAACATCAAGGTAACCAGGTGCAAACCCTTGACCTAAATATTTACCGCTAAAAACAAACTGAGTGTTATCGCCACTATCAGGGTCAATCAGCTGAAGCTGGCCTCTATAGGATTTAAATTCGCTATCCAGCGCTTGTGTTTCAGTGAGCTGAATGACATTAGAAACCAGTGTGGCTT
>NZ_JBFSUX010000144.1:0-1138 GCF_041467595.1 Vibrio sp. 10N.247.311.13
CTACAACCGTCGCATCTCCACCAACCGTAAGGTCGCTAGCCGTAAGGTCATCGCCTTCCACATCTGATGCTTGAGAAAGCAGCTGCTCTTGACTTAGACGAATCGAACCATCTTCGTCGATTGAGTACGCTAGGTCACCAGACACAGGCGCATCATCAACCGCAGTCACACTTACATCGATGTTCGCAGAGACCGTATCGGTGCCGTCAGAGACATCGAAGCCGAAGTTTACGTCGCCATTGAAGTTCTCATTTGGCGCAAAGGTGTATGTACCATTACCGTTGTCGGTAAGAATACCGTCACCGCCATCGTAGGTCACACCTTCAACCGTTAGGTTGTCACCTTCAATATCAGTAGCACCGGTTAACAGGTCAGCATCGGTGAAGATCAACGTGCCATCTTCTTCAACGCTGAACTGTTGATCTTGAGGGACTGGCAGGTCGTTAACTGGGTTAACGGTTAGGTCAGCTGAAGCTTGAACGGTGTTAGTACCATCTGAGATATCGAAGTTGATATCGATGTCACCATTGAAGTTCTCATCTGGCGTAATCGTGAAGCTGCCGTCATCGTTTTGAGTAACGGTTGCATCACCACTAACCGTTAGGCCGCTAGCAGTAAGGTCATCGCCTTCCACATCAGATGCTTGTGATAACAGTTGCTCTTGACTTAGACGGATAGAACCATCTTCGTCGATTGAGTACGCTAGGTCGCCAGACACTGGCGCATCATCAACCGCTGTTACGCTCACGTCGATGTTTGCTGACACCGTATCGGTGCCGTCAGAGACATCGAAGCCGAAGTTTACGTCACCATTGAAGTTTTCATTCGGCGCAAAGGTGTAAGTCCCGTTGCCGTTGTCGGTCAAGATACCGTCGCCGCCATCGTAGGTCACACCTTCAACCGTTAGGTTGTCGCCTTCAATGTCAGTAGCGCCTGTTAATAGGCCTGCATCGGTGAAGATAAGCGTTCCATCTTCTTCAACACTGAACTGTTGATCTTGAGGTACTGGCAAATCATTTACTGGGTTAACGGTTAGGTCTGCAGAAGCTTGAACCGTATTGGTACCATCTGAGATATCGAAGCTGATATCGATGTCACCATTGAAGTTCTCATCTGGCGTAATCGTGAAGCTGCCGTC
>NZ_JBFSUX010000145.1:0-1107 GCF_041467595.1 Vibrio sp. 10N.247.311.13
AACAAGGTAGCCCTAGGGGAACCTGGGGCTGGATCACCTCCTTATACGAAGATATTTACGATGAGTACCCACACAGATTGATTAGGTTTAGAAAAGTAAAGAGATGAAGAACTCCCAAGTTCTTCGAAGTTTGTTTCTACTTTTAAAGTAGAGATGAATTGCAGTGTCCCGTTCGTCTAGAGGCCTAGGACACCGCCCTTTCACGGCGGTAACAGGGGTTCGACTCCCCTACGGGATACCATTGGGTCGTTAGCTCAGTTGGTAGAGCAGTTGACTTTTAATCAATTGGTCGCAGGTTCGAATCCTGCACGACCCACCATTTCCTCCCAAGGAAATAAAATTTGGGGCGATTAGCTCAGTTGGGAGAGCACCTGCCTTACAAGCAGGGGGTCACTGGTTCGAGCCCGGTATCGCCCACCATTTCCTCCCAAGGAAATAAAAATATGGGGCTATAGCTCAGCTGGGAGAGCGCCTGCCTTGCACGCAGGAGGTCTGCGGTTCGATCCCGCATAGCTCCACCATTCTTTCTCCATGTAAGAATGGCTTTTATTTTCACTTTTTAAAAAGTGAAGACAAAAGAACATCATGGGCGATTAGCTCAGTTGGGAGAGCACCTGCCTTACAAGCAGGGGGTCACTGGTTCGAGCCCGGTATCGCCCACCATCTTTAAGCACACTTTTCTTAGTAATAGAAAACTGAGTGTATTTAAAAATGGTTTTGAAAGTTTAATGCTTTAAAAACTCTTGCTCTTTAACAATTTGGAAAGCTGACTGATTTAAATAACGAAGTTATTTAAATCAAATTTAAAAGTTCTCAATGTTTATCTTTCATTAGGTAAACACAACAAACACATTCAAGTGTCTTGTATTCGAATGATCAGAAATGATTGTTCATTTTTTGATTCTACTTTTTATTAAAAAGTGGAAACAAAAAGTAAATTGAGTCCGGCAAACAGTCATTAAGAATTAACCCTTCTTGATGACAACCAAAAACCTTGGTTGCTTTTTGTCTTCACTTTTTAAAAGTGAAAGCAAATTTGTATCATACACAAGACCCTTTCGGGTTGTATGGTTAAGTGACTAAGCGTACACGGTGGATGCCTTGGCA
>NZ_JBFSUX010000147.1:0-1051 GCF_041467595.1 Vibrio sp. 10N.247.311.13
GGCTTTGTTTCCTAAATCAGGGAACTAATGCTTAAAGCTACGATCAGATCATCTAAGTTCACTCACATACTTAGAGCAATGCCAAAGCCTCGCTACAGAACAACTAACTGGAAACAATATAACCAAGCCCTAATCAATCGTGGTTCACTGACATTCTGGATTGATGAGGAAGCGATTCAACAGTGGAAGCAACTCAAGCAAGGTAAACGAGGTCGACCTCGATTGTTTAGTGACTTAGCCATTACGACCGCCCTCATGGTTAAACGAGTATTCGCGATGCCGTTGAGAGCGTTACAAGGATTCATCGATTCTGTTTTCAAACTCGCTCAACTCCCGTTGTCATGTCCTCATTATTCATGCATCAGTAAACGAGCCAAAACGGTTAATGTGTCATTCAAGACAAAGACCCGAGGCGCAATACAGCATTTAGCCATTGATGCAACAGGGCTAAAGGTCTACGGTGAAGGTGAATGGAAAGTAAAAAAACATGGTACTGACGGGAAGCGTCGAGTTTGGCGTAAGCTCCATTTAGCCGTAGACACTGGCACTCATGAAATCATTGCGGCTGAGTTAAGTTTATCGAATGTCACTGACGGTGAAGCTCTTCCTAATTTACTGAATCAAACTCGTCGTAGAATCAATGAGATATCTGGTGATGGAGCTTACGATACAAGACAATGCTACGAAGCAATACGTATTAAACAAGCTGTTCCACTTATTCCACCGAGAGAAGGTGCTGCTTTTTGGTTACGAGGTCACCCCCGTAATCTGGCGGTAGCTTGCCAGAAATTATACGGCTCAAATAAACATTGGAAAAAGAAGTACGGTTACCATAAACGGTCACTTTCAGAGACGGCTATGTTCCGTGTAAAGACACTGTTTGGTGGGCGATTAAGTTTAAGAAACTATAATGCTCAGGTTGGTGAAACCTACGCCATGATTAAAGCGTTGAATAAGCTCACAGGGTTAGGTATGCCTAAAACGATAGAAATAGCCTAATAATCACCCATACTGGCCGTTTCTATCTGAGATCCAATTAGGAAACAAAGCC
>NZ_JBFSUX010000148.1:0-1037 GCF_041467595.1 Vibrio sp. 10N.247.311.13
TTTTATACTATCAAAATCGCCTCATAAGCCTAAATCCCCTTAAAGTAATGAAAAAAAAGAATAAAAATGGAAGTGAAATAGGACATCCGATCTTTTACCAATAAATTTTAACCCAGCCAACCCAATCGCTGAGCCAGAAACACAGTAGATGACAAAAAATATTAGCTAACGCGCCCATTCAGTCACAAAATAAACGGAAGCGGAATTTTAAAGAAAAATATGTAGGATTTTTGAGATTTACAGGTGGCGTTGTTGAACAATCCCTCCCTAAGAGCGTAGTAACCCCAAGGGCTGCGAGCAATTAAGCCACTTCATTTCTTACGGGCATACCTAACAACGGGGGGGGGCAGGTCTTGCCTTTTGCCACTATACGGCTGACTCGTGAATAATGTAAGTCGAAGTGATTCCCTATTTGCTTTTGCGTATAGCCACCGCTATTAAATGCAGCAATAATGGCATCATTTCTACTAGGCGCTGAGTCTTGGTACTCCTTTAGCGAAAGAGGTTTAGCACGTCGCTGTTTTGCCGGAACCTCTTTGATATCTCCCTCTGCTAAATTCAAATTAGGAAGATGACTGTTCACAAACTCATCACTGCCTAGGTACACCTGCTGCTTTAATCCTGTCCATAGTGGCTTACCAACCCCCTCGAAAACGAATTGCTTGTATTTCTCAACAGCCTTATTTCTCTGGCGGCCAAATTGAAACAAGGTTTGATCAACCGCTAGCCAGTCTGGTGACTCTTTTAAACCAGTAACAAAAGGCCAACTGCTCCACTCATATTCGTTCGGTGTATCCACTATATTTGCACGAACGGGGTTAAGTAAAATGTAACGTCCCACTTCCAATAGATAAGCGTCTTTGTCGACTAAAATGGCTTTAAAGCGACCTTGGTATAGATGACCGACTCGGTTATGTTTTCTATTGAACTTTTGGGTATACACACCATTAAGCTGACGCATTCCCTTACTTAAGTTCCCATCAGGAGTTTCGACGAGTAGATGGTAATGATTGGTCATTAAACAGTAGCTATGCACG
>NZ_JBFSUX010000149.1:0-1005 GCF_041467595.1 Vibrio sp. 10N.247.311.13
GCATGGGATGCCCAGAGGTCGAAGCTTGCCATTCTTTTTGGGGATATAGATACGCTTGAGTGGTTTAGCTTGATAAGCTTTTCGACTCAATTGATTCACTGCATTCATGCGACGTGCATCTGTATTCCAGAGAACGCCATCTATTCCAGGCGTTTTACTACCTTTGTTTTGAGATACTCGCTTAACAGCAAGAAGTTTTGCTGAACGAGAATGGGTTAGTATCCACTGTAAGGCTTTTGCTTTACCGTGATTACCTTCTCTAGTTGCCTTTGCGATACGCATTTGGAGCTTTAAGACATGCGCCTCCACAGCCTTCCAGTTAATGGATTGCCATTGTGCACTGTCAGAAGATGCACTAATCTCGTTCGAAATCATCATTTGCTTTTCTTCCTTAATAAAGTTCTTCAAACTCTCTCGCAACGGGAGACCAGTTGGAAGTGGGCTCACTTTCGTGATCAGGCATGTGCCTGTATCTGCATCATTACAATCCAGCTTTCGCTTTCTCCAACCTCCTTTACCTGCATCACTATCGGCCACATAGGCTTTCCCAGAGGGAGTGATACAGGCTTACCATGTTCCGTATGTCTCGTAATGTCAGGGTAGATGCCCACTATAATGCGGAGAGCATTTCGATCACGAAAGAATACACACAAACTTCTTTCCTACTCTCGTTGCTTATTTAGCTACAGCGTCTAAACCACTTCCGCTGCTTGTGAAATTACGCATCTGACGTGGATTCACTTCTGTTCATCATACTGACTCCCTAGCACTTACCCGATTTATGTGGTTATCAGGAGGAGCTTCCTCTCGCGATTCAGTTCCCGTCCATCAGATAGACTTTGTTACATTGTCAGGCTCGCTTCTTTATTCAGAGCCGTAGGGTCATTTGGTGATACAAATGGTTCGCTCTTTTCGTGGCGAACAACGATTCATACGACTTCATGTCGCACTACGCGGATTCACTTATGTTCATCATGCTGACTACCTAGCACTCACCCGATGTTG